>CAZLBO010000026.1:0-13456 GCA_964557725.1 uncultured Bifidobacteriales bacterium
AAAATTAGGAAAAGTCAAACTCGTGGGTTTGGGAGTTTCCCCCCTTCTAATTAAAGCCCTCAAAGCACAAGAGATTCACGGCTTGATTGTACCTAACTCTTATGAAATGGGACGAAAAAGCATCGAACTAGCAAGTACATCACTTTCCATTAAAGCCAGCCCCCAAGCGGTTGAAATTGACCCCGTCTTACTCACAAGTCAAAATTACAACGAACCATTTAAAAAGGTTTTTTGGGAACAAGAAGAAACCGCCCCGCTTAAAAATAAAGAAGAAGAAGCGCTCTTTGACGAATACTAACGGGATTCTTCTAGAAAGTCTTTAAGTTCTTCTAAAGAATCACAACCATTCAAATACTCTAGTAAGTTAATTTCATGAAGAATTTTTAGCACTCTTGGACTTAAATTATAAAGATATAATTCACCCTTTTTGACCTTTAGCAATTTTTGATACTTCAAAAGCACCCTAATTCCCACACTGTAAAGGTATTCGACATCATGGCAGTCAATGGAAACAAAGTACTGATTCTTTAGAATCACTTTATCAAACAACAAAGAAACCTCTTCGATATTCTCTTCATGAATATCTCCTTGCAACTTTATATCCGCTAATTCATCAAACTTTGGCACGATTCATCCTTTTTCATTTTCTTAGCAACGATTTTATATAGTCTAACAACATTTAGACCTCTTATTCAAGATTTTTTGGTACAATCAATAAGATATTTTTAGTGAGTGCTCAAAATGACATTAACAAAAAAAAAGGGCGAGTTGATTTTTAGCCAAAATCAAGTGGGTAAAGAGATGTACTTTATCCACTCAGGCTCCGTCACGATTCAAAAAGAAAAACGAGGCAAGAAAATAGAACTTGCGGTGTTAAAGCAAGGGTCCCTTTTAGGAGAGATGGCATTAATTGATGGAAAGCCTCGCTCCGCCACAGCCATTGCCCAAGAGGATTGTGAGCTGTTAACTATCTCGCAAGCAGAGTTTCAAAAGCAAATTTCAAAGACTCCTCCCTGGTATATGGCACTCATTCGTATTACTAGCGAGAGTTTAAGAAAAATAAATACTCAATTATCTGGTGAACAACGCTTACAGAACATCGCCAACATTTCTCAATTCTTAACATTAATCCATAAAAGGCAAGCTTCACTCAAACAAAAAAACCAAGAAGCACAAAGCCTAAAACTCAATCAAGTTAAACAAGAAATCTTAAACATTCTCGGAGTTAATCGAGAGGCCGTTACCCATACCTTTAGTTTTTTAAACGAAGCCAAAATAATACAATCAAATGCTAACATACTTTCTATCCATGATCCTGAAAAACTAATGGGTTTAACCACTTTTATTCGGGGATTAAATAACCACAACAAAAGCCCTATTGACAACTTATTGCTAGAAAATTTGATAAAACTTAAAAAGCTTTTAGAAGATACTTTTTCAAAAAATGAACAGACGACCTTTAGTTTTATCAACTTCAAAACAGAAATGACAAAAAATGCAGGCTTCACAGAAGAAGAACTCTCTCATTTTTTATCGTCCCTCTTAAAACACAACCTTGTCACCTATTTTGATTCCAATCAACAAGAAACAGACTCTTACCAAGACATGGCATCAAATGGACAACTCAAAATCAGCTCAAAAAATTTAGCCACATTTTTAAATGAAGAAGAATTTAAAAGAATGGGTCTTCTATGAACAATTATTTGATTTTTTGTGGCCTCTCCTTTTTTAGCCTTTTCACTCTCTCCTTTTCGGAAACAAGAGTTTGCGGAAAAATTGGTATCCCAACAGATTGGACCGCAGAAAACTCCCCTTACATTATCACCAATGATATTATCATCCCCAAAGGATCTCGATTAAAAATTGCGGCAGGAACTATCATACGCTTTACCCCTCCGCAGCCTTGTTCTCAACCTCTTTTGCCTCAGGATGACTGGGCCGATTCTCAATTTACAAGCATTAAAGTATACGGCAATTTTTACATCAACGGAACAGATGAGAAGCCTATCTTGTTTGAGAGCCACCCTCAAAGCAAGATTACAGGATGGGACGGCATTCGGTTTTATGAACGTGGCCACGCCACAACCCGTATTACTTATGCAATTTTTAAAGGAGCTCACAGTGCCATCCGAGCTTTCCACTCTTTTTTTGACGTCACACATTCTCTTTTTGAAAATAATCAAACAGGTATTTTCTTAACGGATTACTCAAACTTAACGATTGTTAATAATCATTTTATTCACAATAAAAGTTCAGGCATTTATATTTTTGGAGGAAGCCCTCAAATTTATAATAACATCTTTGCCTTTAACCAAGGGTATGGCATTTGGTCTGATAATCGTTTAGGAACAAAAATTAAATACAATGGTTTCTGGAGAAACAGTGAAGGGCATTGTCATAAATGCCCTGTAAGTATTTTAAAATTCCCTAAAAAAGATAAAGACGAGAAGACTCAACCTACCGATAAACACCACAATTTAATAGGCAACCCTGTTTTTTGGGGGAGTAAGACTTTTAAAATCCTTGCGAAGAGAGATGTTTCTATTGATACAAAACATCAATTAACCAAGAATCAAGCACTCACTAAAAAGGTTCAGTCTATGGAAGAAGAGTTAAGAAGCTTTCAGAAAAGAAAATCATTTGTTGTTCAAGGCAAGGGAGCCTACCGACTCAGTCGGTATTCTGCCTTTATTAATAAAGGAGACCCCAGCAAAATATATTTAGACCGAGACGGAACACCCAATGACTTGGGCATCCACGGCGGTACAGTTAAAAAAGTTGATTAATTCTTTTTAGTCCCAACAAGAGTCAGGGCTATTCGAGCGAGCAACCCCCACCTTATGTGTTTTAATCATTACCTTTCTATTACTATCCCCTACAAGTCTAATCTTCCAAATGTAAACACCACTTCCCACAGCTTTTCCCTCTTGATCGAGAGTGTTCCAAATCAATTTACTGTCGTAGCCTAAAGGATGCTTCCTTCTCTCATCCTCTAACTCTCCACATTTACCAAAACTCTGCTTCCAGGTTTTAATAAACTTGCCAAGGTGATCGTAAATAAATATTTCGGCCTCATAGCCTCCTTCACTCCACACCTGTACAATGGAAGCACAGCTGACATTAAAATCAACAAACTCGCCTTGATCCTGAGTGTATTCATCACATTTCTCATAACAGTTAAGGTTTTGTGTTCCCTTTTCATCATCATAACAAATAGGTGGCATCCATATTCCAACAGTATCAGCATCATAAGAGATAGGTGTAAATACACTTGTTTCTACGACACTTGCTTTGTTTTCTGTACTCACGCCTAGCTCTTCAAGTGAGACGTTTTTGTTTCCGTTAACATCTGTAAACTCTGCATCAGGGTCGAGCCAAACACAAAACTTACCTAATGGCCGTTGTATTTTGGGGTCGTTCGAAACAATAATCTCATAACCCACCCCATCACAATTTTCAATAGTTACTTTATTTGGCTCTTGGCATTCTTTAGAAATCAAGTTATAAACACTATCCGCTCTTTCTACACACTCACCATTTTTATCCGCACTAGAAAACTGTAGTAATGAATCCCATGCACAGCCCTTAGCATTATTCGTTTGTTGCACGCCTTCAGACAAACAAATCAACAAGGTATCAGCCTCTGCTCGATAAACATTATCTCCATCATCATTTATCGCCTTTTCAGTATAGGAACCACTAGAAGGCTTCCTTTCTGCAATTAAGACCACCGCGCCCATGCTGTCTCTTATGGCTACTTTTTGATTTTGAAATACTGGGTTGATAGGCAGTTCAAGTACCGCCGGATTATTTCCATCAATCACAGTCACGCCTTTAGCAAAGTCTGCTTTGATTACCACAATAGTAAAATTAGTGTCTGGTTTTTTACCCGTTGTATCCACTAAAAAGTGAATCGAATTAATATCCCCTGCACTCAACTCTTCTACTCCTGGCCAATCAATAGATAAAATAGAAGCCGGAATTCTAGGCAGCTCATCCTTAAACTTAAGGTAAACTACATCTCCTGCACCGTCTTTATCTTCATCCTTCATCCAAGCATAATCTGGTGCGATATAACTAGAGTGAATCGTCAAGGTATCTTTGTCTTGACCTTGAGAATTTGAAACCTCGGCTATCGCAATTAGCTCTCCACCCGACTGAAGAGTAAACAACTTTCCATCAAGTACTTTATCGCCCTTATTAAAGCTCGTTACAAAAGCAAAGGGGATAGAATCCGAAATAAACACACTAGAAAACACATCTGTTTCCGTTAGCTTAATTGTCAATTTATCTCCAAAGTCAGAAACAAGCGTCACATTGATTACATCCTTTTTCTGAGAATTTTCGCTTCTTGCTTCCACCTTAATTCTAAAATGGCTTCCATCAGATTCATCCCAATCCTTACCCAAATTTTTCCATTGAGAGTTTGAATCCTTTTCTACCTCTATAAAAAAGACCTTTACATCGACAATCTGTACCCAGCTCACAATTTTAGTTGCTCTATCGTTAATGTAAACAGGGTCGATATATGTCACTTTAATCTCATCTCCCGACTGACAAGTTAATGCTTTATCTCCTTTATCCACCTTGTCTAATTCATTCTTATCAATCACCCGTTCATAACTTCCCTTTTCCACTTCTATTAAATAGACTCCCTTAAGAATATCACCCGATCTCAAGCATTCGACGTCTACTAAAAGCGTATCCGTTTTTTTACTAAAGTTCTGATCCTTAACTACTATTTTTACCTTTTCAGTTAAACGAGTCACTGTGGAATCATTCTCTTGATCTGTAATCGTAATTTCTGCCTTCTCATTAGGATTCGCTACCTGTAATTTATCAGTTAAATCAGGCCCTGTTCCTCCAAAGTTAAAGTGGCTTTGAACCACGGCTGTTATTTCACTATTAAAAAACACCTGAAGTATGCTATCATTCACATCTGCAACATCTGTTTCTGATAGAGGAATTGAAATATTCCAAATTCCAATACTATCCTGTTGTACTAAGTTACTCAGTGGTAAATACAGTGTATCACGAATCACAACTCCTGTAGCAGTAGTGCTCACCACAAACAAGCGAATTCTTTTACTGTTACCGTTGGCCACAAAGCTATAATCATCTACATACTTAATAAATATTGAATCCGCTCCAGGGCTCCAAATAGAATCATCAGGCAAAGTCTTTCCGTCTTCATCCACAAAGGACATCACCGCTGGTATTTCACCTACTCTACCGTAGAGAATTGTTGCTCCATCTATATCCAAATCAACAGGGTCTTTATAAACAGCTACAAGCCAGTCTCCTTTACGCGCTTGCAACTTATTATCCGATGCGTCGGTATCCTTCTTTTTATCCACAGGAATCGCTACCCCCATAACTCCTGCTCTTATTTCTACTAGGGGCAAAGTCAAGGTATCTGCTTGTCTATTTCCAAAGGTGGGTTTAGTGGTTATAAATACTTCATAGGTTGAATCGGGATGTTGTTTCTGATCCGTTATCACAATGTATACCGTATCTACATCATCGGAGTAGCTACTTACAATTGAGCCACCTCTTGATTCACTAAAACCTAAGGAGGTAAGAACAGGTTTTGGCCGTACCCTCACACCTGCAGAAACAGAATCCGAAGCGTCATCAGGGTTAACCCAACTCACCACAATCGAATCAAAGGCACTAGCAGAAATTTTTCCATTTCCTTTTACTGCTATGCCAACTTCAAATACCACTCGGCCTTTTATCTCTTGACCCGTAGGAATACGAGTCAGGGAATTAATTTTAAGAGTATCTCTATCCCCATTTTTTAGGGAAACAGCCACGACATTGGCTTCCGTCAAGTCAACATTAGCCGTGGTGATGCGTACATAAAACTCAGTATTTTCTTCTGTTAAGTAATTCAAAGGGCTTCCTACTCTATCTGTTAGGCTTAAATGAGAAGCTGTGAATTTTTTATTAAACACAAAAGTAACCGTATCACTATTTGCCCATCCTGGGCGAGTGGCAAAAGCCTTAATAGAATCCGTATGAGTGAGTCTAATGCTTGATGTATAGGTTTTATAATTCGATCCGCTACCCACAAGATATTGAACTCCTGCACCTGGAGTCGGGCTAGAAAGAGAGATAATCAAGTCAATAAAAAAGAGAGTATCATCTGGCGTGCTCACCGCAACAGGTGGTGCCACTTTAGGTTGATAGGTATATTCTACTACTTGGCTTTCTACCCATTTATCAGGGCCAGTCAAAGGGCCATAAGCTCTTAATCTAAGAGTCGTCGGGTTACTAAAGACCAATCCAGCTGTAGGATAAACAAAGCTAGAAGCATCCGGGTCACTTCCATCTAAGGTATAACGTATCACCGCAGTAGGAACAGTAGAATGCCCTGCGGTCACACTTAGATTTCCAAAAAAAATAGAATCTCCAGGAGTGGCAAACGGAGGCGTTAAAGTATCTCGTTTTGTATAAACATCCTGAATAATTGCACTGGGGATATTTGTTCCATTGGTGGCATAAAAGCGAACCGTCACCGTATCCCCTGTCATAGTAATCAAACTTGTGTACTTAGTACTCGTTGCCGAGTCTGGGTCCGATTTATCTAATGTATAATAGATTACATCTGTGGAATCAAATGGAACCAGCGCCACTTGAATACTCTCCGTAAAAAAGGTTGTAGGCGGATTAGCGTAAGGGTTCTTGGTGGATAACCGTTTATTAAAAGTCCCTTCTAAAATGTCACTCTCAACAACATTCAAGCTGTCGTGAATAAGATAAGCAATCACCCTTATTCTTTGAGTGGTATTAATACTCACAGACGTCCCTAAAATCCCATTGTTAAAAGAAGGATCCGTTCCATCAAGGGTATAACGTATCACCACATTAGGAGTATCTGATGCAAAAGTTACGGTGGTATCATTCTGAAAAAAGGCTCCATTTAATATTCCTGTAAAATAAGGCTTCATAATTGACTTGGCGCCAAATTGAGCAGGAACCGTTTTAATATCAGTCGAATAGAGAGGATCTACATAAGTCGCCTGTATTTGTTCTCCACTATAATTAATTTGAAGAGTGTTATTGCCCTGCTTGGTGGTGTCATAATTCACACTAATAGAGCTTGTAAAAAAGCCATTTCCTGCTGGTGTGAGCGTCACGACTTCACTATCCCCCGTAGCTGTTTCTAAGCTGATTACAAAAGAAGAATCTGGGTGAGAGGCTTGATCCTGAACCAACACATATATGGTTTTGTCATTTTCTGTAAATACAGAAGTGGTATCTGTTAATGAATTACTTCGACTAAAGTAAACCTTAGCTTCTACATCTTTCGGAACCACATACAGGGTATCTTTAACCACGTCTGTTCCATCCAATGGATTTGTCCAAGTCACAATCAAGGTGTCATAAGCTGAGGATTCTAAAGTTCCATTTCCATCTGTCCCCCCGCCGACTGTAAAGTCATAGGCTTGTCGATACACCCTCACATACCCAGGTTCTGTTCCAAACTGTGTATTTAAAGAGAGTACTTCATCATCCCCATTATTTTTTGCCAACATTACAGGACTTAAACCTCCCACTCCCCCATAGTTAGTCGATAGACGAACCGTGTACTTTGTCGCATCCCCATAGAGGATGTTATTAGGTAAAGGTTGTCCTAAAATGTCTAGTAATTCAATTTTTGAAACCGTGCTTGTTCGAGTATATACTTCTGTTAATATAGCACTCGTCTTCCAGCTACCCAAAAAGGCAATGGCCTTAACAGTAGTTGTTTGCGAAAGAACAAGAGGGGCTGCAGGGTTATATAGTGCCGTACTCCCTGTCACAGAAGAATCTGGGTCACTCCCATCCAAGGTATAATAAATAGCTGCACTTGCATTATTTGAACTAAGTGCCACACTCTGTTGAAAAGAAAAAGACTGAGTGGTCGGATTAGCGGCTACCGTTAAAATAGGCATATACGTTTCCGTCATCACTGCACTTTGCACATAAGGATTATCCTTTCCTAAAACTGTAGGCACTGCAATCGCCTTTATCATAGAAGGCCCTGACAATAAAATGGAGTCTCCCGTATTGAATATTTGACTCGTCAAATTAGGAGTACTACTGTCCACAGTATACCTAATTTCTACACCCACAGTAATCGGGTGAGTCAGAACCACTAATGTATCGGTAAGGAAGGTCGTCGAGGCAGGGTTAGCCACAGGTACCACTAATGTATCTCTTTTTTGATATATTTCTGTTTGGATAGAACTTGCTGTTGCCGTTCCATTTACCGCATAAAACTTAAGCATCGTAGAATCAGCGCTTAGTGGAATTCCTGTGGCATAATTATACACCGTACTTCCCGTCGTAGGGTTATTTCCATCATTTGTATAGTAAAGGGTATCCGCAGAATCTGCAGGCACTAAGTAAACCGTCGTGTCCTCCGTAAAATAAGTCGAAGTGGGGTTTGCAATGGGAATCCCCAACTGCCCTCTTTTATTCAAACGAACCACTGTAGGCGCACTTATTACAAAATTACTGTCATTGTGGTATAAAACAACGACAGCGGTTATGGTAACAGATGCATTAGTAAATACGGGAACCCCATAGAGTGTTCCCTGAGTATTAGAATCAATATTTCCACTATAGCTGTATCTAATTGTTCCCCCCGCAGTATCTTTAGTTATGGTAAATGTGGTGTCATCTTGAAAGAAGGTGTTATCCCCCGGATCCACAACAGGAGCATTAATGGATTGTGGTGCATATGTTACCACTCCCTGTGCAACATCTGTGGTATAAATGGGATCTGTGTAAGTTGCTGTAATCTGTTCCCCTTGTAAACGTACCTGAAGGGTTCCATCATTAGTGGCTGTCACTTGGTAATTGGCAGGAAGTTGAGCAATTAGTTTTGTGCTACCAGAAGGAGTCAAAGTCACCGTTTCCGTTTCTCCTGTTACTGTGGTCAAAACAACCTGATAGGTTTTATCTGTATAAATAGTTTGGTCATTGACTACAATGTATACAGGTGTTTTATCCTCTGCATAAGTAGCCGTTGCCACACCACCCGAAGTGTTAGAAAAATAAACGGTCGCAGGGACATCAACAGATTGAACATAAACCGTATCGGCTACTACATCTGAATTATCAAAAGGGTTTGTCCATGTGACAATCACCGTATCATAAACTGAGGCTTCTAAGGTTCCGTTAGAACCTGTGGCAGCAGCAATTGAGAAGTTAAAGCGCTTTTCAAAAGTTTTAGCCCATGCACTAGGGTTTGTTGAAAGGGAATCAAGGGTTAAAGTCTCACTGTCTCCCCCCACTATAGTAGAGGCACTAGGGCTTAAGGAGCCCGAACCTGAATAGTTAGTAGAAATTTGAACACGGTACTTCGTTTGATCCCCTGGCATAATATCACCAGGAAAGGCCACTCCATCCACATCTAAAATCTTAAGAGAAGAGGGTGTAGAAGTTCTTGTATAGGTTTCGGAAAGAATATCACTGGTCTTCCAACTCGCTAAAACAGCGATTGCTTTTACCGTCGTGGTACTGTCAATTGTAAGGTCTCCACCGTATAAAAGAGTAGAACCTGTTACAGAAGACGCTGGGTTTGTTCCATCTAGCGTATAATAAATAGCGGCTGAACCATTATTAGAGGTAAGTGATACAATAACACTAGAAGAAAAGCTCTGAGAAGTGGGGTTTGCTGTTACTGTAAGAATAGGTGTGTAAGTTTCTGTTCTTACTGGGCTTTGAACCCAAGCAGGGTTATTTACAGCAATAGCCTTAATGACTGTGGGTGAACTTACATCAATGGGAATGGTGTATTGCAAACTCGTAATCGTAGGGGTACTTCCATCAACTGTGTAATAAATAACAGTTCCTCCCACAGGATGAGAAAGAGCTACCGTGGTATCCGTCATAAAATTAGTTGAAGCAGGCGTAAAAACAACAGGGGCTAAGGTATCTCGTTTTGTATACACTTCTGTAACCACTACACTGGGAACCGAATTTCCATTTGTCGCATAAAACTTAACGGTTACCGTTCCTCCACTAATCGCAATTCCTGATCCACCATAGTTATACAAACTACTTGTGGTAGAATCAGGCGTACTTCCATTAATGGTATAATAAATCTTATGTGCTGAATCGGCAGGCACTAAAAGAACAGTGGTATCTTCTGTATAATATGTTGTTGTTGGTACAGCATAAGGCGTCGCCACTGTATCCCTCAAATTATAATCAGCCACTAATACACTACTGACCACAAAGTTAGTGTTTACATCGTGTACAAAATAAGCAATGGCACGCAAAGTTATACTGGAATCAATAGGAATAGCTACGCTGTAAACTATACCTGTGGTATGAGAAGGAGTTGACCCATCTATGGTGTAACGAATAATAGCCCCAGGTGTACTCGTCAAAGTTATCGCTGTATCGGTCTGAAAGAAAGAGCCCGCCGCAGGAAGAGGAATAGGAGTAATCACTGTTTTTGCGGGATAACTAGCATTAGCAAAAGACATATCGGCCGGATGCAATGGATCCGTATAATCAGCTCTTAAAACCGAACTCGAAAGTAGTGCATCATAATCTCCATCATTTTGAACAATTGGATCATATGCCGCATTAAGTTGGCCTACTAAATTCCCCCCAGAAGAACTTAATATAACCGTTTGAGACTCTCCTCCATTAGAGGTTACTAGCACAGAATAAGTACTATCGGGATGTGCGGTCTGATCCGTCACAATCACATAAACAGGACTCGCATTTTCTGTAAAAGCAGAAGTAGTATCTGAAAGAGAAGCAGAAATACTAAAATAAACTTCTGATTTTACTTTAGCTGGTTGCACATAAATTGTATCACGGGCAACATCCGAAGGATCCACAGGATTTATCCAAGTCACAATAAGCGTATCAAAATTTTTTGCTTGAAGAATATTATCATTGCTCGTTTTACTAATGGCAATGCTCACATCAAGATTATTTTTGGTATACATACGAGCAAAGCTTCCATTTAAGGAGGCACTTGTATCTGAAAGACTAAAGGTAATTTCCACACTATCAGTAAGAGACTGAGAGACAATTTCAGGTGTAGTATTACCATTTTCATAATAGTTAGTGAATAGACGAAGGGTATATTTGGTTTGATCCCCTGGCATAATATTATTCGCATAAGCATCCCCATTTTGATCTAAAATAGTGATGACGGAATTGGTGGCGTTTCGATTAAAAGAAGTATCTAATTTAGAGCTATTCAAATAACCCCCTGCCGTAGCTATAGCTCTTATGCGTATGTCGCTTGTTGTCGAAAGAATCGATCCATTATAAATAAGATCCGCTGTAGTCGGTTCCGAACCATCTAAGGTATAATGAATCACAGCCCCCGCTGTTGCAGAACTAATCGTGTAATTTAAAAAGGCGTTGAAGTTCTTTTGACCAGCAGGAATCGCATTTACCACAGGAGTGGCTACGGAGTCAAAAATTAAATGGGCATAAGAGGCAAACATAATGGCATCATAGGTTATTTGTTCAATAGCAGGACGGTTCTCTAAAAAATGAGGCTCAAATGCTAAAGCCACTCCACGCCTTACGCTATCTTCGAATACGGTAACTATATTATATTGATCGTATTTAGCCCCATTAGGCACACTTTTATTTACCCCATTTTTTGTTCCATTTTGAGTTCCTAACTGTAGCACTTGGTTCTCAAACCCTAAAGCCACATCATAGACATCGGCATCAGCCGTACACCGACCACCTTGCACACCATATTTTTTAAAAGGAATTTCAGTGTTCCCCCCTAAAATACTATCCACCGCATTACGCACCACACCCGGTTCCGATAAAGTGTCACTCAACAGCTTCATCCACAAAGTATCTACGTCACCTGGTTGTGCTGATGACATTGGCGCCATTATGTTTTCCGGCTGTGAAAATCCAAATAATATATCGATGACTCCTGCAGCATCATTTCCATACTCCACAATTCCAATCGCTAAACTAGCTGCTGAATCTAAAACTTCAATTAAGCCTGGCCCTCTGCATTTATTCCAGCCTGCATTGATGTGAACAATTACATGGGGTAGTTTACCTGGAAACCAACTATTAACAACCCCCCAACCAAATGCAGCATCGGCTGGAGATACTTTTACATTAGTTACTCGAGAAGTATCCAAGGCTTTAAGTACATAGGCCACCATAGAATCTTCAATATGCGCTAACCCTTTTCCTTCATTTGTTCCTCCGTTACAATCGGTGATGCCAGTTGTTTTAGTTGCACATGGTCCAATAATGGTATTGTATACAACTCCCACCCTAACTGTATCTTCATAAATTGAATTCACGCGGTATTGTGCCTGTGAAAACACAGGGTTAACAAACCAAACAAAACTTACCAAAGCTAAAAGAAAGTAAACTCTTACCAAAGCCATTAAATGCTCCTTATTTATACATAGATGGGCATCCCATCAATTTTATTCTCGATCGTGTACTTATTATAGAGCAAAAACCCCATAAAGGAAAGTTTTCCTTTAAATTACACTACAGATTGAAATTCTTCTGTTTTTTTAATTATTGCAGAAAATAAACTTTTTTTACTGTCGAAGGGGATTTTTTATAATAGAAAATTTAGTTTTTTGAGA
Source organism: uncultured Bifidobacteriales bacterium (assembly GCA_964557725.1). Lineage (GTDB taxonomy): Bacteria > Fibrobacterota > Fibrobacteria > UBA11236 > JADFYW01 > CAZLBO01. The sequence continues at coordinate 12,606 of CAZLBO010000026.1, forward strand.
GACTTTTTTGTCTTTTGTTTCAAATACACTACGATTCTCTTTTTTTAAGACTTTCTAAATACTTTTTTCTCTCTCGCTCTAACTTTTTTTCTTCTCCGTCTTCTCTTCCTTTAATCAAACGACGAATAAGATTAAACAGCTCCTCTTTTTCCTCTTCCCCTGAAAAACCTTCTTTTTTTAAAAGTACCTGACCTCTTTCATCAAACACAAATAAAGTAGGTACCCCATTGATCTTATATTTTTGAGGCACTGTTCCTTTTCGATCCAACAGAATAAGATACTCCAACCCTGCCGTTTTCGAAAACTTCTCCACGTATTCTGGCGAATCATCATCAACATTAACGCCAATCACAGCTAAATCCTCTGATGAAAATGTTTTTTGTAATTCATTGAGTACCGGAAGGACTTTTCGGCAAGTAACACACCAAACCGCCCAAACATCGACCACCACCAATTTACCTCGGTAATCTTTTAACCGATGAGCCTTTCCCTTAAAGTCCTTTAACTCAAACTCAATAGGTTCTGTAGCAAGGGAACTTAGGATAAAGAAAAAAAGCAGTATAAAAGAAGTTTTTTTCATCATTTTTCTCCGGTTTAATTAGTCATAAAATCGAATCATTTGAGTGGGTTGAGAAATAATATTTAACCCATCAATTTCCTGTAAAGCCTTTTTAACATCACTATTTTTTGCTTTATGTGTAACCAAAATTACGGTAACTTCTTGCTGGCTATTACTTGGCTTTTGAATAATAGAATCAATAGAAATTTTATTTTGGGCTAAAATAGAAGTAATCTTCGCCAGAACTCCTGGCTCATCTACAGTGGTCAACCGCAAATAATACTCTGTCGCA
>CAZLBO010000027.1:0-13447 GCA_964557725.1 uncultured Bifidobacteriales bacterium
TATTAACCACTACCCCTTTTCGCAAACCTTCGCTAGGGCTGGTTCCTACCCCTAAAATTTTCAATTCTCCATTCTCATCTTTTTCACCGATAAGAACACCTATTTTTGTAGTCCCAATATCAAGACCCATTATTGGATGATGCATTTTGACCCTCCTTTTTTATTGATTGTTTCAAAGTTCAAATCACTAACTAACATAAGCATATCCCTCTACTCTTAAATCGATGATTTGACCTCTTTTAAATTTTGCCCCTTGCTTCCATACCAGTAAGTCCCAAAAATGCAACATGGCTTCAGGTTCTCTATCCACTGATATTAAATATTCAAATTGATTATCCCTAGAGAAAAGAACAAATTCATTCTTCCCTCGATACTTAATTTGAGAAAGTGAATTATAAATATTGGGGTATTTTTCTTTAGACACCTTTAACAATTGGGCTAATCGAACTAATTCCAATGAATCTGCCCCTGCAAGACCCTCTAACACAGGGAGGTTATTCTTCTGTAGGGAAACATCTGGCAAGGGAGCGCCTTGTTCGCTAAACCCATACCAAACACTTCCGCCTTTTTTTTGCAATCGATAAAGTGCTACAGGTTTTTCTTCTTTAATCCTTACCTTTATTCTAGAGGGGTAACGTCGACTCACCTTAACCGATTGAATCCAAGGATGCTTTTCTAATTTTTCTTGATAATCCTCTGTAGGTACATCCGACAACTTAACGCCTAATTCTATATTGAGGTAATCCATCACATCCTGTTCTGCTAATTGATAATTCCCCTCAATCACCACTCCTTTTAAAAGAAAGATATCCGTTTTAGAGTAATATTTATATGTGCCTCCAATGGCAATACCTACCACTCCTAAAATCAACAATATTAAAAATAATTGAAAAAACTTTGAGCTTGCTTTTTTCAAGGTTCCCTTAGGAATTATCTTTTTCTTTGCTCTTACTAAAAGTCTTTTTTGTGTAAGCCGTTCATAGGTTTTTGAAGTTTTAGCAGGAGGCCTTAAACGCATAATTCCCCCACACTCTCAATAATTTCTCTGGCTCTTAAATTAATATCTCCTGCCCCCATGGTTACCACTATGTCTCCTGAATGCAATTGTTTGCCAACATCCTCTACCATGGTCTCTGAGTTTTTTAAATAAGTGACTTCAAGCCCTTCTCTCGAAATTTCATCACAAATCAAGTTTCCCTCTACACCCTCTAAAGGCACTTCACGAGAGCCATAAACCGAAGTCACAAATAAGCGATCGCAACCAGACAAAGCCAAAGCAAATTCCTTATAAAATTGTTGAGTACGAGAGTATAAATGAGGTTGGAAAATGGTGACTAAGCGATGTCTTTTTTTAAGGCCACGAGTCTCACAAACCTTTTCATTTAAAGCATTAAGTGTCACTCTCACTTCTTCGGGGTGATGCGCGTAATCGTCATAAAAAGAAATACCATTTTTTTCTTCTAAAAATTCCAACCTTCTTTTAACACCCTTAAAATCTGCTAAGCCTTTTTCTATTTGCTTAACAGGCACCCCTAAAGTATGAGACAACGCAAAAGCCCCCGCTCCATTTGAAGCATTATGGGAACCTCCTACTTGAAGACTTATTTCTGCAACACTCTCTTGCTCTTGCCCCCAACAAATACGAAAACCATTACCTGCGCTTCTGGCCTCTCGTTCCCAGCGGTAATCCGCATTAGAATGTTGCCCATAAGTAATCACTTTCTTTTTAATTCTCGGCAAAATAGAAGCCACACCCTTATCATCTATATTTACCACTACCTTTCCATAAAAAGGCAGGCGTTCGGTAAAAGCAATAAAAGCATCTTTCAAATTCTCAAGAGTTCCATAACATTCTAAATGGTCGGCATCAATATTATTTATAAGAATAACCGAAGGGTACATCGATAAAAATGAACGGTCATATTCATCGGCTTCTGCAATGAGGTATTCACTACTCCCCATTCGAGTGCCTGTTTGACGATGACAGTAAACCCCTCCACCCATTACCGTGGCATTCCAACGCCCTTCAGACCAAATGGAACCCAACATCAATGTTGTGGTGGTTTTGCCGTGTGTCCCTGAAATAGCAAGGGTTTGTTGTTGCTTCATAATTTCGCCCAACATCTCAGCTCTTTTAACCACAGGAATATTTTGTTGATGAGCCATGCGAAGTGCGGGGTTTTCTGGTGGAATAGCCGAAGAGTATATCAGTGCATCACAACCAACAACACCTTGCTCTCCGTGTCCTTCCATCACCTCAATACCCAGGGTTTCTAAATAATGAGTCATGTCATTCAAAACTAAATCAGAACCTATCACCTCTAGGCCAGCCCCTTGTAATACTTCTGCCAAGCTGCTCATTCCTGCACCAGCAATGCCCACTAAAAAGACTCTTTTTAAGCCACCAAAATTCATACACCCAGCCTTTGTTTTGCTAAAGCGCTTCGGTAAGTTCTTTGTAAATCCATTCGATTGACATGAGAAGCTTCCACAATGGGGTATGTGGAAATATTCAAAAGAATGCCACTTAAAAACATCATACTAATTAATGCGGTGCCCCCATAAGAGACAAACGGCAAGGGTTGACCTGTGGTCGGAAAAAAGCCTGCACAAACACCAACATGCATCACCACCGTTACTGCAAAAGAGGTTATGATACCCAAAGCCACTAAACTTCCAAATCTATCTGCACATAAAAAGGCTACGCGTAACCCTCTCCAAATAATAAGGGCAAACAATAGCAAACAAATAAAAGTCCCTATCAACCCTAACTCCTCGCCCATAATACTAAAAATAGTATCCGTAAAAGGCATCGGTAAATAACCTAACTTCTGAGTCCCCGTTCCTAAACCTGTGCCTGTAAGCCCCCCTGTTCCCAAACCAATCAGTGAATGAATGGCTTGATAAGAACTCGCTGTATTCTCATCGGGATTAAGAAAGGCCATGACGCGTTGTAAACGATAACTACTGCTCACCATTAAAAAACCTAAGGCAGGAATCCCTGTTAAAGCCAACAAAAAGAGGTGTTTAATTTGCGCACCCCCTGCAAAAATAAGTACTGCTGCTATGGAAAGAATAATGGCTGCGGAGCTGTAATCTGGTTGTTTGAGAACTAAAGCAAATAAGATACCCACCATCACCAAAGAGGCAAGCAAGCCCTTTTTAAATTCACCAATTAAATTCTCTTTATCTGTCAAAAATTTTGCCAAAAAGAAGATCGCCGCTATCTTTGCCAACTCTGAGGGTTGCAAACTAAAGCCCCCCAGTTGAATCCAACGCTTTGCCCCATGGATACCTGTAATCCCAGAGGCTGTTACCAAATAGATAAGCGACAGTAAAGTCACAAACAAAAAGGGTCTACTAAATTTTTCCCAAATTTTAAAATTCAACACAAAGCCCAAGGTCAAAGCAAACAGCCCCACAAATACCTTTTTCAAATGACTCACGAGAAAAAAGGTATTAGGCAAATTCTTTTGTTCTGCATAAGCTCCAGAAGAACTATAAATAATCACAACACCTAAGCCGACAAGACACATCACACCTACAAAAAAGATAGCGTCAAAGTGAAAGGGTTTGGACTGTCTCATTTAAGACTCCCTTTCAAAAATTCTGTGACTCGTTCTAATTGCATTCCACGGGATCCTTTAATCAGAACCACATCTCCTCTTTTCAAAACTTTTTTGAGATGACGGTTTAAAAGAGCCCTCTTCGAAAAATGCTTCACGGCTTGTTGTGTTCCTAGAGCAAGGGCTTCCTTCCCTATATATTCAGATTCTTTTCCAAAAGTAAACAAGCCCTCTAGCTCTTGATGAGCAATAGAGGCACCCAATGCACGGTGAAGTGATTCACTCAACTCCCCTAATTCTAACATATCGCCCAATACAGCATAACGACTGCCCTTAGTGGGGCTTTCTTTTAAAACTGTTAAAGCGGCTTCCATCGAAGCAGGGCTGGCATTGTAACAATCATCAAATACTTGAATGCCCGCTATTTTAAGAACTGCCATTCGGCGGCCACTTGATTTAAATTTTGCCAAAGCCTCTGCTATTTTTGCAGGACTTACCTTTAACTGCAAAGCCACTGCTATGGCTGCAAGGGCATTGTATATATTGTGAACACCAGGTACCTTTAATTGATACTTTGTACGCCCCACAGTAAAACCAGCACAACCAGAAGCATTGTAACTAATAGAACGGGCTTGAATACTTCCTTTATTGATTCCAAAGAAAATGACTTCTCGTTTTTTTGTAGAGCGAAGTCGAGAAAGTAAGGGGTCATCTCCATTTACAATGACTTTACATTCTGAACTCAAGCCTTTAATCAAACTTACCTTCTCTTGATAAACCCCTTTGAGTGTTTTAAAATGCTCTACATGGTTGTAACTCACATTAGTAATTACCCCTATGGAAGCCTCTACCGTACGGGATAAAGGTTCTATTTCTCCTGGGTGATTGGTTCCCATTTCCACCACTAAAGCACGGTGCTTTTTATTGAGGCCAAATAACGTAAAAGGCACTCCAAATTGATTGTTTAAATTTTTTTCCGTTCCATGGACCGCGCCTTTTGTTTTTAAGACTGCCATGATCATATCTTTTGTCGTGGTTTTTCCGTTGCTACCTGTAATCGCCACTTTGGGAATGGAAAAGTTTTTAGCGTATCCATGGGCAAAGGTTAAAAGAGATTTATTGGTATCTTCGACAACAAGATAAGCCTTGCTTTGATCCAGCTGATTCTGATTTTTTTGATTTTTTTCAAACCAAGCCCGATTCACCACAGAGGCGAGGCTTCCCTTCTTTTGACAATCTTCAACAAATCGGTGAGCATCAAATCGCTCACCCTGCAAAGCCCAATACACATTCGACTTTTTTAAACTTCGGGAATCCGTAGAAAGAATTACTTTTTTCTTTTCCATGGCAGGAGTCACTAACCCCTGAAGAGGGCTGTGAATCATCACAGATAATGCTTTTAAACTAACGTCCATGAACCTCTCCTGTTGTTCTTGGAACATCCCCTCTTGTAGATGATTGAGAGTCAACCTGTTTGCTCTGAGGATTTTCTTTTATCCATTCAAGAACTTCTTCTCTATCACTAAAATATGTTTTTTCTCGACCTATTATTTGATAATCCTCATGGCCTTTACCAGCAATCAAAACACAATCACCTGATTGAGAGAGGTTTAAAACTCTTTGAATTGCTTGTCGCCTTTCTTCAATCACTTCAAAATATTTATCCTGAGTCATTCCCTTGAGTATATCCTCAATGATAAGTTCTGGCTTTTCTGTCCGAGGGTTATCGCTGGTTACAACAACTCTATCGCTCAGTTCACTTGCCACCTTGCCCATTAAGGGACGTTTTGTCTTATCTCTGTCTCCCCCGCAACCAAATAAACAAATTAAATTTGCACGAATAAGGGGTTTTAAACTTTTTAAAACACGCTCAAGAGCATCGGGAGTATGTGCGTAATCGACAACAGCTACCGCACCATTTGGTAAAGGAATAACTTCATTACGACCAGCTACCTTTACGTCCTTTAATCCTGTTGCAATCACATCAGGAGAAATATTAAGGGAAAAACCTAATCCGATGACGCTTAATAAGTTTTCAACATTGATTCTTCCTATAAGACTAGAAGTAAAGCGATAGTGGTTTCCTCGATAACTGACCACAATTTCTGTCGCGACCAGTGTTAAACTAGCGCTCACCAAAAGCAAAGAGTCCTCTTGACTTTGGAGGTTCTGGCTAAAGGATAAAACCTCACATTCCACTTCTTTGATCAAACGACGGCCATACTGAGAGTCCCCATTAATAATGGCTTTCCCCTGTGGTAACAAATAAGAAAATAGCTTCTTTTTTGAGCGATAATACTCTTCAAAATTCAAATGATAATCTAAATGGTCTTGAGTCAGGTTTGTAAATAGAGCCCTGAAAAAAGGTAATCCCTTTACTCGGTTTTGTTCTAAAGCATGGGAAGAAACTTCCATCACCACCTTTTGGCAACCGAGTTCAACCCCCCGTTGAATTAATTTCATTAACTCAACGGGGTCGGGGGTGGTGAGGTCTGCGGCATAGACCTCGCTCCCCACTTGGTTGTTTATCGTTCCAAAGGAAGTGACTTCTTCTCCATTCGCCTTTAACAAAGACGCTATAAGCATAGCGACGGTAGACTTTCCATTAGTACCCGTCACCCCTATTACTTGAACCTTATCAAGGGGGTTTCCATAAAATACATTGAGGATTTCTATTATTTTCTCGCGTAAATGAGGAACATAAATCACTGAAACATTCGCATGCCCCACTTGTGTGTCACATAAAACTAAGACAGCCCCGTTCTTTACAGCAGATGATATATATTGGGAACCTTCTTCATTAAATCCCTTGAGAGCCAAAAATAGCCCTCCTTTTAAAATCTTCCGAGAGTCTAACTGAATGTTATCTATTTTGACATCTTCTGCTAACTGAAAATTTATTCCACAAGCATTCAAAAGTGTATTTGCTAATATCAACTGGGCCTCCCCAATTGAAGCTTACATTTTTGACCAGGTTTTACTGTTGTCCCCGGTGTAGGAAATTGGTTTATCACTTGACCAATTCCTGTATAATCAATTTCTAAGGGCAACTTATTCAACAACATCAAGGCATCTCGTAATGATTTATCTTGAAGATTAGGCATTTCCATAATACCTGAGGGCTTATCTCTTTTCGGTATCTTTTTTCCTTCAATAGGAGAACTTCCTAAAGAAAAACTAGCGTGCTTCACGTCTGCCTTTAAATCACCCTCCACCCATTCATAAGCTTTTTCGGACACGGCTTTTGCCATTATTTGTGTTTTAGGAGCCAATGGGTTTTTTTCTAAAAAGTGAATCCGATCCATTATTTCGCGAAATACGGGGGCTGCGGCAGAGCCCCCGTATTTATGAACCCTAGGTTCATCCATCAAAACTAAGCAAACATAAATGGGGCTTTCGGCAGGCACCATCCCTACAAAAGAGGAGTGGAACTTTCCCTTGAGGTACTTCTTTGTAACAGGGTCTATTTTTTCTACGGTTCCTGTTTTACCTGCAATCACATACCTATCCGTATAGATTCCTTTAGCCGTCCCTTGGGTAACCACTGTCGTCAACATCTTTCTCAAGGCAGAAGCTGTTTCTCGGGAAACAACCCTTCGGACTTTGCGAACAGGGATGCATTCTCTTCCCTCTCCCTGTAAAGACGATTTTTCTAAAATAATCCGAGGTCGAAGAAGTTCTCCTCCATTTGCAATAGCCGAAACTGCCATGGTCAACTGCAAAGGAGTCACGGATAATTCTTGCCCCCAGGCTAGGGTCACTTGACTTCTGGCATTCCATCTTTTAACAGGATTGAGGTACCCTCCTTCTTCTGCGGGTAAATCAATTCCACTTTTCATTCCAAAACCAAAAGAACGGATGTACTTATAAAACTTTTGAGGAGCCAAGCGATCGGCAGCCTTAACCATTACAATATTACTTGAATAAGACATGGCTTGAGTAAAAGTAATATCTCCTTTCGGTTTTGTATCTCTTATCTTTGCTCCGTTTTTTTCAAAGTAACCCTCTTCTGCATTAAAAATTTCATCTGGAGCAACCACTCCCTCTTCTATTGTCGCAGCAGCAGTTATAATTTTAAAGGTAGACCCCGGTTCATAGGTTTTTGAAATCACTTTATTCTTCCAAGCCTTCAAATCTTTTTTACTGCGATGGTTAGGGTTATAGAAAGGGTAATTTGCCATGGCTAAAATATCCCCTGTATGTGGATCAACCACCAAGGCCACTCCACCTTTGGATTCCGTTCTTTTAACCCCTCGCTCTAAAGCTCGCTCCGCAATTCTTTGAATATCTAAATCTAAACTCGATATAATGTCTACGCCATTTTTGGGTTCTTGCTTCTGTTCCTTAAAACCAGGGTAATATTTTCTTTTAACATCATAACGGGCGTACTGCCAACCATCTGACCCTCGCAAAATTTTATCCTGATCATATTCCAAGCCCAATTGGCCATAACCGTCCCGTCCTAAATTCCCTAGAACTTGCCCTGCCAAATACCCATAGGGAGAAACTCTTTTAAGCTTTCGAACTCTATTTTTATCTCCATCGGCATAATCGACTTCAACCTCGGCATTGAGAACTAACTTTCGCCCTTGCCTATCTAAAATCTCCCCACGCATGGGTTGAATAATATTACGGCGAATGGTTTGCCGCTCCGTCATGTTTGCGTAATAGTCACCTTTAATCACTTGTATATAAAAGACACGCCCCATCATCCCCAGCCAAACCAGACCGATGATTACACTAAATAGAATGATTCTTTTATTTCTCATTTTTTAGTAAAGAGTTGGGAATACCATTGACTCTCGGCCTTTACCGTTTTATGGGACTCAGGGTAGACATACACCGGAACTTCTGGGTAGACTAATCCAAAACGCTCTGTTCCTAATTCTTCAAGACGACTAAAATTTTTAAGTGCCTTGTTTCTCAATTCAATATTTGCAATGTCACTTTTTAATCTTTTGACTTGCCTCTTTAGCTCTCGATGGTTTTTAGCTAGGGTAACATACCCATTTTGCTTCCAAACTTGTATCACAAACAAACCTGCTGCCCCTAGCACTAGCATGGACAATAGCAATAAGCTTCTGATTTTAACGCCTATCATGCGGCCACCTTTTCGACCACTCTTAGCTTCGCACTTCTTGAGCGACCATTTCGACTGATTTCTGCGGAAGAAGGTAACAAGGGTTTTTTAAACACCTTTTTAATTTTTCGTTGATTTCCCCCACAAGTACACAAAGGACTGCGAGGGGGACAATGGCAGGATTTTTCCCATTTTTGAAAAGTTCTTTTAACTAGTCGATCTTCTACTGAGTGAAAGGTGATCACACAAATTCGCCCCCCTTTTTTGACGAGCTTGACAGCGGCATCAAGTCCCTGGGTCACTTCTTTTAGTTCTTCATTCACTTCCATCCGAATGGCCTGAAAAATCATGGCTAACATTCGGTTTTTATTGGCTAAGCCTTTGGGAAACACTTTATCCAAAGCCACATGAATCAACGTGGTATCTTTATAATCAGGCAAAAGTGACTTGATTGCTACAGCAAGACGACGGGATGACTTTACATCTGAATTTTGCCACATGACTCTTGCTAATTCTTCTTCCGTTACATCATGCAAATAATCTAAGGCGGTGACGTCTCCCATAGCATCCATGCGCATGTCTAGGGGTCGATGGGATTCAAAAGAAAAACCCCGTGGATCCGAATCTAATTGCCGAGAACTCACGCCTAAATCGAGTACCACACCATCTAGAGACCGAGTACCTACAAAATTTTCCATCTTTGAAAAACGACTTTTACAAAGGGTGAGTCGAGACTCTCCCTTAAACTTCTCTTGGCATAATTCTATGGCTTCTTTGTCCTGATCCATTCCTATGATGTGACCCTTCTCCTCCAAAGCTTTCAGCAAATGAGAAGTGTGTCCTCCCCCCCCTAGGGTACCGTCTAAATAGAGGCCATCTTTGGCCGTTACTAAATTTTCAATCACCTCCGCCAACAATACCGAAGTGTGATAAGACATCAGCTCACTCCGTTGGCATCAGAATAAAAGCAATCTTCAAAACCTTCGGAGTCTTCATCTGCAAACTGAATCATCTTTCGATAAACATCTGGGTTCCATAGACGGATACGTGCTCCGTCTCCTGCAAAAGTCACTTCCTTTTGAATACCTGCATATTTCAAAAGCTCTGGGGATAAGGAAATACGATACTGACCATCCAACTCAGACATTTTTGCCATGGATGTGACCATCATTACAAAACGAGCCCCTTTATGGTCTTTCTTCGCTTGTGGTTCTAATTCTTGAGAAACATAACGGTTCCATTCTCCTACAGGCCTTAATGCCAAAGAGCGATCCGCAAAAATTGTCACAATAACTTTACCCTCAGCTTCTGGGGGAAGCTGCTTTCTCAAGTCACGAGGCAAATTCGTTCGACCTTTTGCGTCTACTGCTAATGTTGCCGTTCCTATAAACCCTATTGGATCCATTCTTTCCACTCACCTTTTGTCCACAATTACCCTAAAAGTACCACATTTACCCACCTTTTACCAAGGGTTTATTAAAAAAAAACTTGCTTTTTACTTTCAATTCTATAGCAATTTTTGGGTACACAGCATATTGTGCACATGTAGACAAATACCACTATATGTTGTGCTATTGATTTATTCGAGTAATTTTATTTTTTTGAGATTAGGGTAATAGTGAGGCGAAATCCAGAAAATCTCAGAAAAAATTCAGAGAAATTTCAGAATTTTTAGAAAAAATCACCGAGGGCGCCACTCTCCAAATTTAGGCCCTTTTTTTCTATCCGAATTAGATCGATACTGATTTACCTTGAGATTTTTACCCTTGTAGCTCTTAAGGTTTAATTTATCAATGGCTCTCATAGCATCTTCGTCGTTTTCCATGGTTATAAAGCCCCAGCCCTTCGCTTGACCAGAGTGGCTTTCTTCCACAATATCCACTTTTGTCACTTTCCCAAATTTAGAGAAAAGAGCCTCTAAATCATCGTTTGTGACAATATAAGCGATGTTTCCAATATAAATATCCATTAATCAGTCCCTGTAAATTCTTCAATTGTATTTGTCGAATCCTTCCAACGACAAATCATGTTACGGCCATGCTCCTTTGCATAATACAAAGCCTTATCTGCGCGACCTAAAGCTTGTTTTGCTGAGGTAGCAGAGGAAAAAGAGGCCACACCACCTGATACGGTGATTTTTAATCTTTTGCCACGATAGGAAAAAGTATAATTTTCTACAATCTCTTTAATCTTTTGTCCCAACAAAGTGGCTTGTGGTGAATTTGTAGAAGGAGTGATCATGACAAATTCTTCTCCCCCATAACGTGCAATGACATCTAAATGACGTGCACTTTTTTTGAGCAATTTACCTAAAGTCATCAATACATAATCTCCCGCATCATGGGAGTAAGTGTCATTGATGCTTTTAAAATGATCTATATCAAAGAAAATAACACTGGTTCTAATTCCATACCGTTTACACCTATCAAACTCTGCTTCTGCACGCGTATTTAAATAGCGACGGTTAAATAATTTTGTAAGGTGATCCACATTTACTTTTCGTTCTAAATTCCTATTTTCTTCAATCGCCCCAATAAGATTATTTCGAGAATAGGTCATCATATTTTGCATAGTCAACATTCCCTTTAAACTTCCATTTTGCACCACAGGTAACTGCCTGTAACCATAGGTATTTAAAATGGAGAATGCTTTAGAGAAGCGAGTCGAAGGAGTAATCGTCACCAATTTACTCACATAGATATCTTTAACCACCGCTTTAGGATTTATAGTTAAACCTTGCTCAATTAATTTTACAAAATCTCTTTCCGTTAATATTCCTTTAGGCTTCTTGCCCGCCATAACGACTAAACTGCCGGTCTTTCCTTTAGACATAAGCTGAGCGGCTTCTTGAAGAGAAGTCTTTTCATTAACTGTTGCCACATCGGTGGACATAATATCTCGGACTAACCGAGAGGATAAGGATAGCATAGGCTGAAAGATAAAATACTTTTAAGCAGATTGGCAAAAATAATGAGGCTTTAAAAAAAACTTTTGAGCTGTTTATTCGGGCCCCAGTTGACTTCCCACTGCCGAAACATCCACTCGCTCCACCTCAACTCTTAAAGCACCCTTCGCTCCTTCAAAATTTAAAAAATTGCCTTTATCCGACACAAAAAAGTGAGTCACATTGTCACTTTTAATAAAGTCTGGAGTACTCAAACTATAATTTTTTACAAAACGAATGATAATCTGATACTCATCGGCATTCGGTTCGTCTTTTCTCACAATTTTTAGGTAAAGATACTGAGTTTTTGAGTCCAGTCGGAGAGAAGAAACCGTGAAACTTTGATTCTTCACTAAATGAACCAGTTGCGAAATGGTGCCTTGATTAAAATGATAATTCAAAAAAATACACTTTTAAACAATCTGGAAATCCATGCTCTAAGTATGCCATAATATTTGAATGGGGACAAGGATTATTCAATATGAATCAATGGTGGCTTTCGCTGTTATTTTTCGGCTATGTCATGGAAGGAGAGGGTCATGAGCATCGCGATTATCACAGGATCCTGCGGACTGATTGGGAATGAGGCGACTCGTTTTTTTCACGATCAAGGCCTAGAGGTACATGGTATTGACAATAACTTTCGTCAATATTTTTTTGGAAAAGAAAGTTCTACCACTTGGCAACAAACAAAATTAGAACAAGAACTCCCCCACTATCACCACCATAGCTTAGATATTAGAGACCGAGATAAACTAGAGAAACTATTTAAACATTTAGGAAAAGAAGTTGCCGTTGTCATTCACACAGCAGCACAACCATCACATGACTGGGCAGCTAAAGAGCCTCATACAGATTTTTCGATTAACGCCCTAGGCACACTTAACCTACTTGAACTCTGTAGGCAGCATTGCCCCGAAGCACCTTTTATATTTACAAGTACCAATAAAGTTTATGGAGACACTCCTAACCACTTGCCCTTAGTAGAAAAAAAAATGAGATGGGAAATTGATAAAAGTCACGTTTACCACCAACATGGTATTGACGAATCGATGTCTATTGATCAATCAATGCACAGTGTATTTGGTGCCTCAAAAATTTCTGCTGATATCATGACACAAGAATACGGCCGCTACTTTGGTTTAAAAACCGCAATCTTTAGAGGGGGCTGCCTTACTGGCCCTGCCCATTCAGGGGCAGAGCTACATGGGTTTCTTTCCTACTTAGTCAAATGTGCGGTTACAAACAAGCCCTACACTATTTTTGGATATAAAGGAAAACAAGTCCGAGACAATATTCACAGTCACGATCTAATCACCGCTTTTTGGCAGTTCTTCTTAAACCCACGAGAAGGAGAAGTTTACAACATGGGAGGGGGACAATACAGTAATTGTTCTGTACTTGAAGCGATTGAAAAAATTGATAAAAAAACAAATACACCCTTAAAATACACCTTATCTGATGAGGCACGTTCAGGGGATCATATCTGGTGGATTAGTGATGTACAAAAATTCAAAAATCATTACCCCCACTGGAAGCATACATATAACATTGATAAAATTATTTCTGAAATAATAGAGGCAAGTAGCGAACGCCACGGAAAGTCACTTAATTAATGCGATACGATCGAATATATGAACTTCGCCACAAAGATGTTTTACCCATCAACAAAAATAAAGTATGGAAAATACTCTGCAATCACTTTCAAAAATACTTTCCCCTCAATGGAAACATATTAGACCCCGCTGCTGGCCATGGAGAGTTTATCAATCATATTCAAGGACATGAAGTATGGGGAATTGACAGAGTGGAGTCCTTTACTGAATCATGGAAACCCCATATACATAAAGTAATTGG
>CAZLBO010000028.1:0-13340 GCA_964557725.1 uncultured Bifidobacteriales bacterium
GTTAGGTTTGCAAAGGTTTTTGAGTTCACTTGAATGGCACCCTAATGCAAGAGTGTTTGATGGAGTATCATCTGAATTTAAGTTTGATGAAAAAAGTACTTTTACGACTCTTGCTTTTTTAGTTCAAGATACCATGCTTAAAGCAGAGGGGGGGTATTTATCCCTTTATGGTTTTCACTATAACCGAGCGTTAATGGAAAACTTGGGTATAGAGGTTTACGGGTTTTTAGACCACTCTGACGCTATGCTAGCTCGTTATGCATTGTATAATTTAGGAGCAAGGGCTAATGGTTCTTTTGGAATGATCTTCTTTGATGAAGAATTCCAATGGCAGGGTGGCCGAAAAGATGGGTTAGATAAAAAGGCCTTTTTTAATGCTACTCGTGTGGGAGTTAAGTTGCCAGCCAAGATAAAAGTCGCTTTAGGTTTTGATATGATGAGTGGAGATGGTGGAGCTACAAACGAAGGAACTTATGTGGCAAATTACTTTTTTGGACACGCCTATTTTGGTTGGATGGATCGGTTTTTGGCAAACCCAAAGACAGGGGTCATTGACTTTCGTTTAGATGTAGATTTTCCTATTCATGAGAAGATCACTATCAAATCACAAAATCATTACTTGGCACAAGCGGCTCCTGCTTCTCTTAATGAAGATGCATATGGAATGGAGTTTGACTTAGAGGTTCATGCAAAGTTATTTCCTAAATCAAAAATTGTATTAGGAGGAGGCATTTTACTTCCTCAAGGTGGACCTAAGCATCCGAATGAAGAGGTGGGTTTTCAAGTTTATTTAATGCCAATTTTCAATTATTAAAAATAAGTAGATTTCCCCTCGTCAACCCTTGGTAGTTCCCAACTGAAACGCTACCGAGGGTTGACACACTTATTTTACACTCGCTTCTTTACGAGAATAACGTCTTTTTTTTGAGGAATAATCTGTAGATTAAGTACCTTGTAAAAATGAACTCGAAAATAAACAACCCAAAGCTTTTCTGGACACTTGTAGGTGGGTTGCTGAGTTTAGGCTCTCCACTAGGGCTTTGGATTCTCTTAACGGTCTTTCCCCATCATATGACAGACTCTCTTTTAGTGTACCTCTATTGCGGAGTAGGGACTTTCATTGCTTTTAGTGCATTTGGTTTTTGGGCAGGGACAGTGTTGAAGAAGTCTCATTATTTAGCTTCACATGATTTACTCACAGGGCTTTATAATAGGGGGTACATGCAAACACGCCTAGAGGAAGCATACTCCTATTCGCAACGGTATGGAAATGAATTATTACTTTGTATGTTAGATCTCGATTTCTTTAAAAAAGTAAATGATAACTATGGGCATACGGTAGGGGATCAAGTTCTAAAAGCGGTATCCAAAGTCTTCAAAAATACCTGCCGAAAATCGGATATTGTATCAAGGTGGGGAGGAGAGGAGTTTATTATTTACTTTCCGCAAACGGATTTAAAGCAAGGAGTTATTCTTGCCGAAAGAATACGAAATAATGTTGAATCGCTTACTGCGGCAACCTTGGGTTTTTCGGGTAAACAAACAATTTCCATTGGGGTACTTTCGGTTAAGAGCTCTAATCAATTAGAGCTTTCGCATATTCTCAATGAATTAGATAAATCGTTATACGACTCGAAGCAAAGTGGTCGTAATAATGTAAAAAGCAAAGAGATTTAGTCGTCTAAGCTGCTTATATCATTCAAGCCTAACATAAAATCGGGGTCATGCTCTAGCTTTTCTTTTAAACGAGAAGCCAGTAAAGTGTGCCGTTGAGTGATGTTATTGTTTAGAGTGGCTTTTTCAACGGCTCGCTTAGAACCAATGATAAACAACCGTTCTTTTGCACGGGTAATTGCTGTATAGAGCAAGTTTCGCTGTAACATAATGTGATGTTGGTTGTCTAAAAATAAAATAACGGCTTTAAATTCACTTCCCTGACTTTTGTGAATGGTTATGGCATAGGCAAGTGTAATTTGATCCCATTCTTCCCAAGGGAAAAGTACTTGGTCATCAAACTGTACCGTCATGGTTTTTTCTTTTTTATTGAGAGCCGTGATAAAGCCTACATCCCCATTGTAAACATTTTTATCGTAATTGTTTTTTAATTGCATGACTTTATCGCCTACTTTAAAAACGCGCTCACGATGCTTAATCCCTTCTTTTTGAAAATGAACGGATTGTTGAATCATTTCATTAATATTCTGTGTTCCTAAGATGCCACGGTTCATAGGAGTAAGAACTTGTATGTCTTCTAAAAGTCGGTACCCGTATTTGGTTTTAAGGGTTTGGGTTGCAAGCTCGATAGCTTGTTTAATGCCTTGTTCGGGGGTACGGCTTTCAAAAAAAGAAAAGTACTCGTTATCGATAGGGAGCTCGGGGAGTTCGCCTTTTACTATTCTATGGGCATTGGTGACAATAGGAGAGGTGTTTTTTTGTCGGACAATGGTGGTTAAATGGGTGTGAGCCAAACAGTTTGATTGAATGAGTTCTGCGAGAATCTTTCCTGGTCCTACAGAAGGAAGTTGATCGGGGTCCCCTACAAATAAAAGCCGAGTGCCTATTTTAATTGCTTTTAATAAGGAGAACATTAAGGTTGTATCTATCATGGAGACTTCATCAACAATCAACACATCACAATTAAGAGGGTTGGTTTCTTGATGTTTAAAACCACGGGTTTCAGGGTCATATTGTAATAAACGATGGAGGGTACTTGCACTTGATTTACAAACATCTTGCATTCTTTTGGCGGCTCGTCCTGTGGGGGCGGCCATTTTTACAGAATATTGATTACGGCGAAAGATGTTTAGAATTCCCATTAATGTAGTGGTCTTTCCTGTGCCAGGGCCTCCTGTTAAAATAAAAATGCCCGATGCAATGGCTGCCCTAATGGCTTCTTTTTGTGTTTCCAAGTATTGGAAGGGAGTGCCTAATTGTCGTGAGAAATCCTCTTGGGCTTCTAAAATCCCCGCATGGACAATGCTATCGGGGATTTTACTTGCTTGGGTATTTAGTTGAACCATTAGGCGTGCAATACCTATTTCAGAATGATAGAGGTAGGGGCGATAATAGTACTCATTTTCATCTTTGTAGATGTCTGTGTTATCTACTAAATTATCTAATGTATAGATTAAAAGTTCGACGGAGACTTTTAAATAGCCTTGGGCAGTAAGGATTAATTCTTTTTTAGTTAAGTAAACATGTCCCTCGGTACTTGATTTACTGATGGTATAGGTTAAGCCCGCTTTGATTCGCTCGTAGGACTCAATATCAAAACCCATTTTTAAAGCAATTTGATCTGCCTTGACAAAACCGACTCCCCAAATGTCTTGAGCAAGTATGTATGGGTTTGCTTTTAATCGTTCGACGGCCGTCGAGCCATATTCCTTAATAATACGCGCACTAATTCCTAATCCTATTTGATGGGATTGTAAAAAGAACATGACGGATCGGTTGGCTTGATTCTCTTGCCAGCGAGCTAAGATGTTTTCAATTTTTTTTTGATTGAGCTTTTCTATTTCGAACAAACGTTGAGGGTCTGTATCTAGGATGTGAAAAGTATCCTCTCCAAAAGCATCGACTAATAACTTTGCTTGAGCAGGACCAACCCCTTTAAGAACTCCAGAGGATAGGTAGTTTTCTATATGTTCAGAGGTTTGAGGGGTGACAATCTTGTAGCCCGTAGACTTGAATTGTTTTCCAAATTTAGGGTGACTTGTCCAGTCCCCTTCTATATCGAGAAATTCGCCTTCTTTTAGGGTAGGGAATATACCTACAACCGCAATAGGAGTCGAAGACTCCTTGCTTGAAATTTTCAATACGGAATACCCATTATCTGGGTTATGAAATGTGACTGTTTTAACAGATCCTTTAAGTAGCACCAATTATCCCTTGGCAAGATTCCTCCCGATAGAAATATCGGGAGAACGAAGCTTATCTTATTTTCTTTTTATGTCTGTCTCTTCTACGTCTTTTTTTACGCTTATGTGTAGCAATTTTATGACGTTTTCTTTTTTTTCCACAGGGCATTGAGCCACCTCGTTATTTAATTTAAATAAATTCCTTATTTCAGGCCGAAATTGACTAATTATCCCTTAATTTGTCAATCATCAATCGTTTTTTTTTCTTCATTATCTATTTATCATAAAACAAAAGGGAGTTTAAAACCCCATTCATTCTCTTTAATTTAAAATTTCACGAGCAAATTGCTTTAAATGTGGGTCTCTTGCGCCCATACTGACAATTAAATCGCCTGATTGAGTGTGCTCCTTTAAAAATTGTAGAAGAAGAGGCTTCGTTTCAAAGAAAAAGGAGTTTTTGTGAGAGGGCTTTATTCTTTCGATAAAGTGGTGCGAACTGACACTTTGGTCGGCAGTTCCTCCCACATAATAAATTTCGGGTAATAACAATAAATCATCGGAATCAAAAAAGCCTTCTAATTCATCCACTAAATCATCCATCATCAACTTCATAGGGGCAAAGCCATGGGGGTGGAAAATAGCCACTAAACGTTTTAATTCAGGAGAGCGTTTAATCATTTCTTTGGCTGTTTGCAGGCAAGCTTTTATTTTGACAGGGTTATGGGCAAAATCATCAATCACCAAAAGACCTTTAGAGTGACCCACCCATTGAAAGCGCCGTTCAATTCCCTGATAGTTTTTAAGGCCTTGGGCACAGTCTGCTAGGGAAACCCCTATGGATAAACAAGTGGATAGGGCAGCAACGGCATTGGTTAAATTGTGAGCTCCGGGTACCTTCAATAAGAACTTAAGGTTTTCGATTTGAAATTTTGTACTCCAGTTTTCGTACTGCACTTGTTCTATTTTATGAACTTTACTATTGATTTTAATTTCATTTATATTGTAACTGATAGTAGGTTGCTGTTTGCTTTGTTTAAGGACTCGTTGTATCAAGGGGTCTTTGTTATAAGCGATTAAAGAGCCTTGGGGGCTGTTGATGTATTGATTAAAAATAGTTAACAGTTCATCTAATTCTTTGTGGTCTTTGTCGATGTTTAAGAGGAGCTTTCGATCGGGGTGGTATTTAATTAATGTTCCATCAGATTCATCTGCTTCAAAAACAATCCATTCACCAGTATCGTAATAGGCATTACCCCATAATCCTTCTTTTTGTAAAGAAGCTAAGGCAGCCCCCGTAATTAAGGAAGGCTGTTGATGGGCTTGCTTGAGAATTTCAAAAATCATGGCGGTGACAGTGGATTTGCCAGAGGTACCTGCGACTGCAATTGATTTTTTTTGTTGAGTGAGTAAGTGAAGTACATCTGAACGGTGTAAAATGGGGAGGCCTAGTTGATTGGCCTTTTTAATTTCGGGGTTGTTTCCTTCAATAGCAGTCGAAACGACTAAACAGGAGTGTTGTTCTTTTACCCCTTCTCCATTTTGGGGAACAAGTTCAATGGCCTGTTGCTTGAGGGCAAGGGCAATAGGTAAATCAGGGGCTTCGTCAAGGGATCGATCGGAACCTGTGACTTTAACCTTTTGCATGGCTAAATAAAGAGCAAGAGCACTCATGCCAGAACCAGCAATGCCGCTAAAAAAAGGTTGGCGAAGTGAGGGAGGAAGAACGGGGGTTGGGAGGGGAGGTAAAGTCATGGTTGTGTAAAATCTTTCATAATGTGGTTTATTATGCTTAAAATCAAATTATTTATTGTGGTTATCCAGTAGAATTTTTTAAATCGTTTTTATGATGTTTAAAAATGGGCAATTTATTGGGCTGTTCGCTCTTTTAGTTCTCTCTATAGGAGGAGTAAATGCGGAAAAAAAGGCTGAAAAAGGCAAAGTGGCTCTTACCAAAGCGTTAGCTTATGTCAATTCTTCTGAATCATTAGCCATGATTTTTAAAACAAAAACTTATTGGGAGGCCATGGAAGAGTGGCAGACTGCCAGCGGAAAGTTGTGGGTATCGGGAAAGAAGAAGTTTCGCTTATTTCTTGAGGATCTGGAGGTACTTTCCGATGGAGAGAAGTATTGGCAATATAGCATAGAAAATAAACAGGTAGTTTTAGAGGACGCAAAAAATCAGGGTGCAGGCAAGAGACCGAGTGATGTGTTATTGGGGTTCCTTCAATGTAAAGCACTAGGGCAAAAAAGAAGTGGAACAGGCAAGTCTTCTTTACTCGAAATTGAACTGGAACCTTCAAAAACTTTGGATAATTATGACAGCCTTAGGGTGTATTTAGACCCCAAAACCTTTTCACCTAAAAAAGTTTACACAGTGGATAAGGCACATAATGTCATGTGGTATATTTTAACTGAAATAAGAACAGGTGTAAAATTTAACAAAGATGATTTTACTTTTGTATTGCCTAAAGATGTTGAACTGATTGATATGAGGGATTAACCCAAAAATGAAATCAAAAATAAAGATAAAGACATGGTTAATTAAGGGAGTGTTGATTTTATGTACCTCCCTTTACGCTCAATCGGATAACATTGTATCTAAAAGTACAGGCTTTTTGTTTTCACAAGACTCACTAGTATGGGTGTTTGATGGCGATAACTTATCTTATAGTGTCATAAATTTTTTTACGGCCCCCCCAGAAGTTTACACATACCAACGGAAAAGAGATCCTTTTATTGCGGCTACCTTTGTAGGGTCTTCTGTTTTAGGAGCCCCTATAGAAAACTCCCAAGGGGATTCTCGTGAGTTGAAACTTATTCAAACTTGGGCGGAAGAACTCACGGATAAAAAAAGAAGAGTCGTTTTAAAATTGAGTTTAAAAGATACAAATACCTTGGATGAGGTGTTATTAAGTGACGTGCTTGTGACAGGCTCCTCAGTTCTTTTAGCCTTAGGAGAGGGTGGATTAGGCTCTATTCAAAGTGAAGATGGAAATGCGATTACAGATAGAGTGACATTAGAAAAACGAATTCAATTTTTACAAGTCGAAGATTCAGTTTCCCAGTTAACTGTTTCTCGTTGTGATTTTGATAAGGATGAGTGTTCTGTTAATCATTTTCCATTGCTTAAAAACTCAAAATCTGTGGTTTCGGTAGATGTAATCGGAAAGGTAGAGTTCAAAAGTGATTCAGTAGTTATTTTGATGGGGTCTCATCGGAATACAGAAGGCTTGGGCTTGCGGCGGTTATTACTTGGAGATTCCGTGTTGACACCCGTGACTTCACAAAACTTGGATACGGCTTCTGTTCGTAAAATTTTTGTCAATCCCAACAATCAAATGGTCTGGGTTTTTACTGATGATGGGTACTTTATGAGCATGGATGGGGGGCTCAATTTTAAAACTCCTAAAGACATTCAATCGTCACAGGTTATTTCATTGAGAAATCCAGAAGTGGCTTTTCATGGGGATACCACATTGGTTAACTTTGATTTTTCAAGTGGCCCAGGGTTGGTGCTATATGTTAGGGATAGTTTAATTAAAACCTCTTCTTCTCCAGAAGAGTTGTTTAGTCCTATGGGGCTAGATTTGCCCAAAGATATTGAATTAGGTTCTCTTACTTTTGCTTCTTTTAAAAAGAAAAAGGTTGTGGTTGTAGGGACAAAATCTCAAGGAGTTCATTATCGTCTAGAAGGGGATAAGACTTGGAGGAATATCAATAAGCATACGAAGGTCGGAAAGAATTTAAAAGAAATTATCACCTTTCCCACCTTATTCAATGGGACAGAGGATGTGGGCTTAGGATATCAGCTTGAAAAGTCAGGTAAGATTACCATTAAGGTTTATAACTATGCCATGGAAGAAGTGCGTACGATTGTTACAAATTCTTCTCGGGTGGGGGGAAGTAGTCGCAGTGAAGACCCTCAAGTAGACAAATGGGACGGAAAGGATGATCGAGGACAATTAGTTTCCTCGGGCATGTATTATATTCTGCTTGAAAGTAGCACAGGGGAAAAAGGTTGGGGAAAAGTGATGGTTGTGGTTGGCAGAAAATAATCGACACAAAGAGATAAGCGTGGTAAGCATGGTAACTTTTTTTCTTGTTTTTTTGATGGCATTTTCCCTCCAGAGCTTAAGGGCGGATAACATACGAAACTTAGGTAGTTTTGCCGGGGTGCTAGACCGAATGGGAGCGGGAATTGCCGAATTAGGAGCGGGAAATACAGGGACAGCCCGTTTAAATTCTTCTGCCCCTTCTTATTGGAATCCTGCTATTTTAGCGTTTAACCGAAAGACTCACCTAACCAGTGGAGTGGACATGCGTACCCTTAATCGAAACGGTGGTTATGTATCGATTAGTGGACTGGCAGCTCCTAACTTGGGTGTTGGAGTGAGTGTGGTAAATCGGGGGGATTATACCCTCTCTGTATGGGATAAAGATGAAAATCTTTTAGGAACAGCCCGACCTCAAGATATTAGTGCCTATATAGGATTAGGCCTTAAAACTTCACGACGGAATAGTTTTGGTTTAGCTGTTCAATGGTTTCAGGAAAACATGGATTTAGGGGGCGAAGGAAATAAGAATATTATAGGGATGTTTAATTTTGGGTGGTTGCGCTCTTGGAGTAAGGAGTTGCAAACGGCTGTGGTTTTGAGGAACATAGGCATTAATAAAAAGTTATCGGCTAATTATGAATTCACTTCTCTTTCGGGAGGAAACGCAAGTGAACTCGATCAAACGGGAAAAGATTTTTTGCCAAAGACTTTTGTGGCAGCAGTCAAATACACTTTACCCTTAGAAAAATATAAGGTTGATACTTACTTTGAATACTTAGACTTTCAATTGGATGAAGCTATTTTTGTTCCTGATTTTGATCACCATGCTATGGGTTTGCGATTTGGAAGAGAGTGGTGGTGGCATCCTAAGGGAGTAGTGAGAGCTGGTTATGACAGAAACTCGTTATCCATAGGCTTGGGGTATACCTTTAAATTTCGTCGCAGAAAATTATTGGTTATCGATTATGCTTTAGTAAGTGAAAGAAACATTTTCAACTTTAATCCGCAGTCCCTAGGTTTTAAATTTACATTCTGATGATGAAATTATTCAGTTTTTTACTTCTATCCAGTGTGGCTTTAAGCTTAGGGCAAGGCTTACATTTTGGCAAGTACGGAGAGTCTAGTTTTCAGTTATTAAAGCTTCATCTTTCCCCTCGTGTGGTGGCTTTAGGAGGAGCGGGATCCGCTTTGACAGGAAGCGCATTAGAGGCGACAGAGTTAAACCCTGCTTCGGCTTATTCAGATAGTAATGCATTATATTTAGCACATTTTCTTAATAACAAAGAGTTTGGGGCAAAAACCTCGGCTCTAACATGGAATCTTCCGCTTTACAGTTATAAGTTGTTTTTTCATTCACGGTATATAGGTTTTGGAGATATTGATGGTCATAGAGCAGATAAAAGTGCCACCCTTGTCGCCTATGGTGCCCATACTCTTAAAGTACAAACAGGTTTGGCTGGAGAATACTTAAACGTGCAATGGGGAGTGGCTGTTAGTTATGTAGAAAACAATATTGCTTTTGCAAATTACAGAACGGTTGTGGGTGATGTGGGTTTGTTGTATTCTCCCTTTAAAAACCTATGGATAGGGGCAGGGGTGAATAATGGGGATATTTGGACGAGTTCTTTGTTAAATGAAAAAGAGAAGAAACCAATTCCTCCAACCATTGGGCGTGTAGGGCTGGCTTATCTTTACTCTGTAACAAAAGAGGTTAGCGTACGAATGGTTGGAGATGCAAGAACTCGAAATGATGAGAAGCTCACTTTTCCGTTAGGTGCAGAAGTTATTTGTTTTGATATGATTACTTTGAGAACAGGATATCCTGTTCTTGAGCCTGAATCGGCTCAAGATTTTGGGGTAGCTGTTAAAGCAAAACGCTTTGAACTTGATTATAGCTTACAAAGACATGCGGCTTTAAGCCCTCAACATGCCTTCTTGCTTAAAATTTATTATTGAGAAAAGTAAAAGCCAGAAGCTAAAGCAAAAAAACCGGCGATCATAACAATCTTCATACTTTTTTGAGCGAGCCCCCATTGAGGCTCTTTTTGAGCGATGCTTTTAAAACAAAAGAGAAGGCTGGGGAGAATGGCTAACAAACTGATCCATAAAAAGCTGCTGTGATAGTTTAAATAAGAGGGGAGGGGAAAGAGCAAGAATAGGAGCCCAAAAAAAAGGGCCAATAGTTTTCGAGAAGGAGAAAGACCATATTTTATGGGAAAGGTTTTTCTATGATCCACTTTATCCCCTTTCATGTCTTCTATATCTTTAATGAGTTCTCGTATGAGCGTCGTTAAAAAGGCAAAGAGAAAAGGCAGTAAAGTGACTTGAATCATTTTAGGAAATTCAAAGTAATAAAAGGGGATTCCACAGAGAATAGCAATAGTTAAGTTACCTATGAGGCTGATGTGTTTTAGGCTGTGATTATAGGCAATGAGTAAGATGATAATGATTAAGGCAAGAAGCCCTTGGGCTTGGCCTATGACTAAAGAAGTTGAAAACCCAACGATATAGAGTAAAAGAGAATAAAAGAAGGCTTGGGACTTTGAAATAAGGCCTGCGGGGAGAGGACGGTTGGGGTGAGAAATTTTATCCGTTTTAAGGTCGAGAAGGTCATTGTGAATATTACCTGCAGCGGCTAAACAAAATAAGCTACAAAAGCCAAGGATTAAATGGATCAAGGAAATGTTTTGGGAACGGCTCATGTATAATGCACCTAATAAGACACCACTTCCTGCAATTATTCCATTGCCACTCCGAATGATTTTAAAATACTTGCCCATGACTTTAGATGATATAGAAAGATTTACTCTCGAAGTCTTATTTAAAAGCTAAATTGAAAAACAGATGAAAAAGAAGGCAAATAGAAACAAAGACTCATCCATTGAGATGTGGAGTGATGGAGTAGTTGAGGATGAAAGCCCTCACATATTAAGGTGGTCTAGGGAGGCTAAGAAGAACTCCTTTAAAAAGAATAAGCAGAAGTATTCTTTTTCTGGCAAAACACGGGGCATGATTTATGTGGTGAACCGAAGAACATACGGAATAGTGACTCCTGAAGAAGAGATTTTTAAATGTGAATTACCCCCTAACCTTGATATTACAGAGCTAAAGCAATTAGCGGTAGGAGATGAGGTAGAGTTCTCGGGGGGGACAGGCACGTAAGAAATGAATTCACAGGTGTTTCCGCGTAAAAATAAAATCTCTCGATTAGGCCCCAAAAACAGACGAAATAAAGAGTTAATGATAGCCTCAAATATTGATTTAGTGGTGGTGGTTTTTTCGGTTGTTAATCCTGATTTTAATGTTCGTTTTTTAGACCGTTTTTTAATTCGCTTTGAAGAATTGGAAATCCCTGTTTTAATTTGTGTAAATAAGATGGACTTAGCTAAGCAAGAGCCCATAGAACTGGATTATTTACGAGGCATTGGCTATGAAGTGGCGACTTGTTCAGTTTTAGAAAAAGAATCGATGGACTATTTAAGAGACCGTTTTAGAGGAAAAAAGTCCGTTTTTGTAGGACCTTCAGGAGTAGGTAAATCGTCTTTATTGCGGGAGATTGTTTGTAATGATTCTATAAAGGTAGGAAATTTACGCAATAAAGGAGGAAAGGGAAGACATACGACGTCCCGATCACAATTTTATTGCCTTGAAAAGTCGACTTGGGTCATGGATTCTCCGGGGATTAGGGAGTTATCATTACAGTATAAAGAACCTAGGGATTTATCCCGATGCTTTAGAGAGTTTACTTCATTTGCCAAAGGGTGCAGTTTTAGAAATTGCAGTCACTTAAAGGAAGAAGGGTGTAAAATAAAAGAAGGAGTGAAAGAGGGAGCAATATCTGAATTTCGCTATTACTCTTATATTAGTATCTTAACAAAAGGGGATGAACGCTCTGGGTATTGAGAAAAACACCATAGTAGAGTAATAGAGGGCTAAGAATAATTAGATTAGATAAGATGGAACATTTATTTTTTTCAAAAGTCGCCATGGTTTTTACCTTTGGATTTTTCGGGCTAAACGTACATCAATTTTTTACTTCTTATAAACACATTCTTGTTAAAATTGGAGATTTTAAGGAATTGGTGGAAGAGACCGGAGGGGAATCGGACGCTTCTCTTATTGGTTTGCTGATTTACTCTTTAGTGCCTATTATTTTCTTAGTGATTTTGAGCAAGGCTAATTTTTTTGAGGTAGGCTTGTATATCTTTTCTGTCAAGTTATTGTTAAGTGTTTGGCTTAGTCTTTGGATTCAAAAAAAAATTTTAAACGGTGTAGATTATTCTAGAAAGTTTCATTACATCGCTAAATGCGATAACATCCTCAACTTATTATTTTCACTGGTTGTCGGTTACTATTTAGTCTTCCCCTTTTAGTAGTAGCGACGGAGTAGAATACTGTCATTCCAGCTTGCCTGGAATCCTCTATCAAGTTCACGGTATCAGATTCATAACAGCGATTCTGGTCAAGCCAGAATGACGGGGGGAGAGTTCTATCAACTCAGAATGACGGAGCAGAACCCCTCTTATATCTTTTCAATATTAGGCTTAGTACTATCCTTAACATAGTGAACCGCTTGTTCTAAAAAAGTAGAAACAAACTTAAATTGTGTGTATTTTGACACAAGTTTAAGAGAGATGTCAAAAACATTCTCAAAATAACGGTTTCCTAATTTCAGTTCTCGCACACAAGTGACCATCGTATCCATCGCATCCGCAGCTTCTACCATTTGACCTTCGAGTCCTTCCTTTGCTGTAAGAGAATAATGAACGTAATTGGAACGAACAGAGTGAGGTAACTCCTTAAAAATTTCTTCTTCAATAAGATCAGGGACAATATTTTTTAATAACTTGCCTAGTTCTCCTCCCTTATAGCGATGCTTAATTGTATGAGGAATATCGGAAAGAATTGATTCTTCGAAATCATGAAATAAAGCCTTCTTTAACAGAACCTCTTTATTGACAGTGCCTTCAGGTTCATGATCCGCAATGAGTAAGGCCAGAATTGCCACATTGTAGGAGTGGGCAGCAACAGATTCAAATTGAATCATGGGTAAAGTGCCAAATCTTTTAATCGAACTAATATTTTTTAATCGCTCAAAGAAATTAAAAAGTTGGTCAGGACTTTCATTTTCACTTGACCTTTCCGTTTCTGTTTTTTCTTTGTTGTTTGTTTTTTTATTCATACTTTATTATTTCCTTCTCATTTCGCATAGATCAAGATAACATAAAAATAGTTTTCAAGGTGCATTCCTAAGGGTTGTTGTGCCATTTGTTCAAGGTACTGTCAAATTGTTAGTAATTGCACTTGATTAATTAGTGTTTTGCAATAGGTAAAGAACTTATAATTGTGAGGAATGAAAAAGGAGAAAAAAATGTCATTTAAGTCTACATTTATAGCCGTCATCTTAGCGGGAGCCGTTCTTTTTGGA
>CAZLBO010000029.1:0-13330 GCA_964557725.1 uncultured Bifidobacteriales bacterium
TTCACAATAAAGCACTCCAGTGAATCTGTCAAAATAAGAACTCAAATTCTTGAGTTTTTGCCTATCTCGCCAAATGAGATCCATGAAGTTAAATTAGTGCTTGATGAAATAATGACCAATGCTATTTATCATTCTGCAGTGAATCAAAGTGGTGAGAAGAAATATACAGAATACAAGCCCATACAACTAGAACCTAGTGAGCACGTTAATATTAGTATCGGACGAGATGATGAGAAAGTCTGTATTAGTATTATGGATAATAAAGGTTCCCTTGATAAAGATAAAGTTCTTTATTTAATCGATCGACATGTCAATGCCGAAGGCATTTTAGATGAGTCGGGTAGAGGCATTTTTATGTCACGCTTATTTGCAGATCGAATTGCCATTAACATTGACCCAGGAAAAAGAACTGAGTTTGTTATTAGTTTCTTTTTAGACAAAACAAAATTTAAAGGCTATAAACCGTTATATATTAATCAGCTTTAGACGAATCGCTATTTTACACTATAAAAAATTTAACTTTTATATTTCACGCCAAAACTGACAACTAGACTGCCGAGAAGAGCTTGGCCCTTCTAATTGGTATTTAAACTCTCGGCAACTGTCCTTCTTATTTGAGCATCTATCATAAAACCGACACCCAGTAGGAAAGTCCGAGGGAATAGGAACAGTCCCTTCTATAGACTGTAATCGGGACTTTACATTATTTAGCTTTGGAATAGATTGAATCAAACCTTTTGTATAGGGGTGAATAGGGCTTTTTAATACCTCTGAAATGGTTCCCGTCTCCACCACCTGGCCGGCATACATTACAAGAATATTATCTACCATATCTTCAAGTACACCTAAATCATGAGTGATCAAAATAAAGGCCATCCCTAAATTTTTTTGTAAATCCTTTATTAATTTTAATATCTGTGACTGAATTGTTACATCAAGAGCCGTTGTAGGTTCATCAGCAATGAGTAATTTAGGTTCACAAGCTAATGCCATAGCTATCATCACCCTTTGTAACATGCCCCCCGATAACTGGTGAGGGTAAAAATCATAATGTTTTTCTGGTTCACTAATTCCCATTAAACCTAACAAGTCTATGGACTTTTTCTTTGCTTCTTTTTTGGTCACCTTTTGATGTAATACAATGACTTCTCTAATTTGCTTACCACAAGACATCAGTGGATTTAAACAAGTCATGGGGTTCTGAAAAATCATTGATATTTCATTACCTCTTATTTTACACCATTCTTTAGGGGATAACTCCAAAAGCTTATGCCCCTCAAAAGTCATTACTTCTGCACGCACCCTTGATTGTATGGGGGTTAACAAGCCCATTAAAGCTTGTACGGTAACCGACTTTCCACAGCCCGACTCTCCCACAATACCCAGAGTTTCTCCTCTCTTTAATTGAAAGCTGACTTTATCGGTTACATTTACATAATTCTCATTAGCCTTAAACGCTATATTCATATTCTTAACTTCTAACATTAAGACTCCAACGGGTTAAAACAAGAGTATGGTTCTTTTCCAGATACAATACTAGGCTCACTCTCTTTGCATTTTTCCAACTTATTGGGGCATCTTCCGTAAAAAGAGCAACCCTTTGGCAGTTGAGAAAGAGAAGGCACTTCTCCTTGTAAAGGAACAGGTCTTTTACTTCTATCAAGAGTGGGGATAGATTGAATTAAAGACTGTGTATAGGGATGTTTAGGATGAGTAAACAACTCCTGTCCACCCCATTCTACTATTTTGCCTAAGTACATTACATATACCCTATCTGAAATCGCCTTTACTAAGGATAAATCATGAGCAATAAATATTAAAGATAAATCATACTCTTTTTTTAGTTTGAGTAATAATTGAATTATTTGAGCTTGAACAGAAACATCTAAGGCCGATACAATTTCATCACATATAATTAACTTTGGTTTTAAGCCCAATATTCGGGCTATCCCAAGTCGCTGCCGTTGCCCCCCTGAAAAAGCATGGGGGAACCTATCAATATAATCAGCGGACAAACCAACTTTTTCTAGCAATTCAATTGATTTTACTTTTGCATCTTTTTTGCTACACAATCTATAATGCAATAATGGCTCAGAAAGTATCTCAAAAACAGTGTGTCGAGGGTTTAAAGACGAATAAGGATCCTGAAAAATAATTTGAAAATCTCTTCTGAAAGGCTTCCATGCACTAACCTTCTCCCTATCAATAAGAGTACCATTTAACCACAACCTTCCGCCTGTGGGCTTAACTAACCCTAAAAGAGAATTCCCCAAAGTACTTTTTCCACACCCCGATTCTCCTACGATAGAGACAATTTCTCCTGCCGCGACTTTTAAATGTACACCATTTACCGCCTTTAAATAAGACTTGGTGCGCTGCCATAGCCCCGATTTAACAGGGAAGTAACACTTCCAATCCTCTACCTTTAAAAGAGCACTCATGAACCTTCCTCTTCAAATAAAAAACAAGCTACCTTTCTGCAATTCTCTATTTTTTTTAACTCAGGCTTTTGCCGACAAGCTTCAAAGGCCATTTCACAACGTTCATAAAATCGACATCCTTTCACAAAATCTTTGGGTTGAGGAACCTGCCCAGGGATAGCTTTCAAATCAAAACAAGTACTATCCAAATTAGGAATAGCTTTAAGTAGGCCTTTTGTATATGGGTGATTTGCCCCTTTTACAAAATCATCTACACTACATTCCTCTACAATTCGTCCAGCATACATCACACCTAATCTATCTGCATATTGAGCAATTAAATTTAGATTATGCGTAATCAATAAAATGGAACAACCACTCTCCTTCTGTAAGCCAACTAGCAATTCCATTATTTGCGCCTGAACGGTAACATCTAGTGCAGTCGTTGGCTCATCAGCAATAATTAATTTTGGTTTTAGCAACAAAGCCATTGTGATAACAACCCGCTGTAACATACCCCCTGATAACTCATGGGGATAGGCATTTAAAATACGCTGTGGATCTGAGAAGCCTACCTTTTTTAAGAGTTCTATCACTCGTACTTCACGTTGCTTCTTGCTTTTAAATCCACTCGTATGGTATTCAAAGCATTCTAGTAACTGACGCTTAATTTTTACTAAAGGGTTTAAGGCTGAACCTGGTTCTTGAAAGATCATAGAAATAGACTCGCCCCTTAATCTTGCAAGTTTTTCTTGATCAAATGTCAAGATATCTTCTCCCTGAAACAAGACTTCTCCCCCTTGAATTACTCCAGCAGGTTGGGGCAAAATTTTTAAAATGGAATAAGCCGTAACACTCTTTCCACAACCTGACTCCCCCACCAAGCCATAAATCTCACCTTTTTCAATAGAAAAAGAAACCTTATCCGTTATCTGAATCTTGCCATTTTCTGTATTAAAAGCGACGGATAAATTTTTGACTTCAAGTAATGCCATGTTATTCATACCTACTTTTAGATTTTGGATCAAAGGCTTCTCGAACCCCTTCTCCAATAAATGTGGTGAGCAAAAGCGTAATAAATAATGCTGAAATCGTAAAAATAGTAATCCAAGGCGCGTATAAATTCTTTAAACCTTGATCTAACAATTCCCCCCAAGAGGGTGTCGGTGGGTGCAATCCAAAACCGAGAAAGTCAAGGGCAGTAAGGGAGCTTATCCCTCCAATTACTCCAAAGGGAACTAATGTAACAACAGGCGTTAAAGCATTAGGTAACATTGTCATAAAAACCTTTCTTGGGCCTAACCCCAAGGCTTTTGCGACACGCACATAATTCAAATTTTTCAACTTTAGGAACTCCCCTCGCATATAATAAGAGAGTCCAATCCAACTAAAAATGGACATCACAAATATAAGGAGAAAGAACCCTCTTCCATACAAATCACTCAATAATATCACAACATATAAAAAGGGTAAAGAGCCCCATACTTCTATTCCGTGTCGTAAAGTTAAATCGAACTTACCTCCCAAATACCCCTGTAGACCGCCAATAATAATGCCAAAAACCGATGAAATAAGTGTAAGCAATAAGGAGAAACTCATACATAATCGAAAGCCATAAATTAAACGTGACAATAAATCACGTGCAACAGAGTCGGTGCCTAACCAGTGCTTAAGTGAAGGCGCATGAGGGGGCGAGCCTTCCTCATCGAGATAAGCATGAAGGGGATCATGAGGAATAGGCGGCCGAACCATCCACCCCCCCTTAGTTTTAAATTCCTCATCACTATAAAGTTTTAAATAATTTGCCTCTGTTAGATATTCTCCACCAAATGTTTTAGCCGAATACTTCTTTAGTAAAGGAAAGTACAAATGTCCTTCATAACTCAATACATAGGGTTTATCATTGGCAACAAAAGGGGCAAATAATGAGATTAAATAGGCAACCCCCAAAATCCATAGGGAATAATAGGCTCTTTTCACCTTTTTAAACTTCTTAAAACGATCTTGTGTTAATTCTGAGAAGAACATTAAAACTTTATCCTTGGATCAATCACCACATAAAGAACATCAGAAAATAACTTACCTAATAAAGTCATCACGCTAGTTAGCAACAACATCCCCATCACTACATTATAATCTCGACTCACAATTGAATTAAAAAAGAGTAAACCAATTCCATCAATATCAAAAACTTTTTCGATCAAAAGTGAACCAGCAAACATCAATGTAAAAACCTCACTCAAACGCGTTGCAATAGGTATTAAAGAGTTTCTTAAAACATGCTTCCAAACTGCTCGATTAAAAGAAGACCCTTTTAAAATGGCGGTCCGAACATAATCTTTATTAATTTCATCTAGTACCGAGTTCTTCATGAGCATGGTTAAAAAAGCAAACTCCCCCGCCATATAGCATGAAATAGGTAAAAACATATGATGAATAAAATCAAATACCTTATTGATAAAACTTAATTCTTCAAAGTTTTCAGAAACCACTCCCGATAAGGGGAACCAGTCGAAATAACTTCCCCCTGCAAAAAAGATAATTAACAAAACCCCCAGAGCATAACCAGGAATAACATACCCTGCAAAAATCCCAAAGGAGGTTATCGCATCCCACTTCGTATTATTTTTAATGGCCTTAAAAAGCCCCAACGGAACACACACCAAATAAGATAAAAGAAAGGAAGTTAATCCAAAGAAGAGTGAAATAGGAAAGCGGGACGAAATCACATCCCAAACAGGCTCTTGGTAAAAATAGGATTCGCCTAAATCTAAGCGTAACACATTACCCACCCATTGGAAATAACGTACATACGCAGGCTTATCAAAACCAAAATAGGCCTTTAAGTTTTCAATTTCTTCCGCAGTAATATTTTGACTTAAATCCATCCCTTTGTCCGCATTAGCAGAACGAATATCACTAATAATCTGTTCAATTGGCCCACCAGGTACAAATTGAATTAAGGTAAAGCAAACCAAAGTAATTCCCAATAAAGTGGGAATCATCAACAGGCAACGCCTTAAAATATATTGCTTCATTCTCGGTAATGTACCTTCAATGGCTTCATAGGCAGAGGACTTCCCTCTTTTTTTGCTTTTTCTAATTGGGCTTCTTTTTCTTTATCAAGCCACCAGTACTCTGCTACAATGTCTTCGCGATTGTACTTATCCAAAACATAAGTAGGCGTTCCAAATTTATTCCAATAAAGCATCCTTGCATGGTCTGACTGCCACAATAAGGCAAAGGGAACTATTTCATTTAATCGTCTGTCTATCGCTTTTAAAACATCATTTCTTTTATCCACATTCATTAAGCCTTTTTGTACTTCAATCAAAGAATCAATTACTTCATCTGCAACCCCAGAATAATTATGTGATGCTTTTTGATTTGCACCATCCGAATGCCACTGGCTTTCAGGGTCTCTTAATCGCCCCGCACCAAAAGCCGACCAGTACATATCAAACTCTTTATCATCTAATTTTTTTGTTAAAGTTGATTTTGAAGTTTTTTCAATAGATGATTTTATTCCTACCGCTTTTAAATCTTCGATGTAAATATTTAAATGCCTATTTTCTGTACCAGCAGTGTAAAAAACAATATCAAAAACTTTTCCATTTTTAGCTAAATATCCCTTTGAATTAACCTTCCAACCCGCCTCTTTTAACAAGGCACGCGCTTTATCAGGCTCAAACTCTGCAAGATCAACCTCTGGATTAAGGTTATTCGGGTACAAATCAGGAAAATAAGAATTCAAAAGAAAATAAACATTAAACATTAACTTTTCGTTCATTTTACGACGATTGACTAAGTGCGCCAAAGCTTGACGAACCCTTACATCTTTAAACTTTTCTCTTCGCATATTTATGGCAAACCCCTGAAAACCCTTAGGCTCTTGATTATAAACCTGTTGCCTGACAACCCAACCGTTTTTAACGGCAGGAAAGTTTGTTTTTTTCATCCAAATAGAAGAAGTGTAAACCGCATAAACATCTAATTCTCCTTTTTTAAAAGACTCCAAAACCTTGTTTTGGTCTTCCATAAACTTATACTTGATATACTTGAAGTTATACTTATGTTCATTATACTTTAGCTTCCATCCCCACCAATCAGTTCTTCTCTCCATGGTTAAGGAGCGTCCCTTTTTCACTTTTCCTTTAATACGATAAGGGCCACTCGTCACAGGAAAGTCAAAACGTTGCTTATTAAAATCTACATCCTTCCATATATGTTCTGGAAAGGCCATTAAGCCCCCTGCTTCATTAAAATTGGACCAATGCTTTTTCTTCGCAACAATTTTAATAGTCTGTTCATCAATAACCTCAGGGCGCAAAAAGCGCTTTAACCCTACTCGAAAAGCGGGAGTTAGGTTTTTGGGATTCATCATTACGTCATAATAAAATTGAAAATCCCCTGCAGTAATGGCTTTGCCATCACTCCACTTAGCTTCGGGTCTTATTTTAAAAGTAAAGCTTAAACTATCAGCACCCATCTCCCATGATTCTGCTAACACCCCTCGAAATTTATTTTCCGTTGAGTGAAGGCTAACCAGTGATTCAAATTGTAAATGGCTGATTTCCGCAGAGATGTGCCATTGGTCTAACCAATAGTTAAGAGATTTAGGAAAAAGGCTTCCCCACTTCTTTAGTGTTCCCCCTACAGTCGCCTCTGGACTAGCAATAGGGTCGCTCTCTCCCACTAACTCTCCTTGATAAGTCTGTGTTTGATTCACATTTTCTAATTCAGTTGATACCTTCTCCGAAGTATCTTTTTCAGACTCCTGACAAGAAAAGAGAAGTACGCAAAAAAGTAACGCTATTTTATTCAAAGAAAACTCCGTAGATTAATAACTTCACTAAAAGTAAAAAGTGTCCCACTTAATACCAATATCATTTGTTAGACATTCTCTTATTTGTAGTAAATCAGCTTAAAGTCCATCTTTCTTAGAGTAATGAATAGGCTTTACCCAACTCATCTATTCGATGCACTTCTTGATCAAGTAATTCACCGTTTTCAATAGTCACCCCCCACTCTTTTGAGAATTGCGACTTAAAATCTTCTACTATTTCCGTAGGATAAACCCTTCGACCACTACATTCACTCAAAGAAATTGCATTCGCATTTAACTCCTTTAAATAACTTTTTTTCTCAAGTTCATTCAGCTTTAAATAGTCAATGATCTGAAGGTGATCCCGATTAAAAAGAATGGATCCATGTTGTAAAAAGGCCTCTTTTTTTCTGCGTTGAGCAGAGCCGACTATTTTCTTTTGATTCCATTCGACTTCAAAACGAGCAGGAGAAGAAAAACAAGGTAACATGGCCTCGCCCGTCGCATTACTTTTAAGTGTTGATCGAGAAAGTGAAAACTCCATATTTCCCTCTAAGCTCTCCAATACCTTGATCAAGGCCCGACTAATCACCTGATAACTTGTTTCTTTAGTGCCACACCACTCCGCTTCATCATTACGACAACAAACAGAATATGCCAGTTCTCCAATATGATACACAGCACGCCCCCCTGTCATCCGCTTAACGACATCGACTCCATCGGCCCTTACCTGTTGCCAATTAAGTTCATTATCGGGGTTTTGAAAATACCCAAGACTAATACAAGGTTTTTCCCATTGATAAATTCTCAATGTAGGAGGAGACATTTTGTTCTCAACCGATTCAAGAACAGCTCTATCAATCGCCATATTAAGATGACCTAATTGGGAGCCACTATTAATTAGTCTCCACGTGGCACTCACTTGCTATTCCGAAGTAAGGTCTTTAAGGGCTTCTTTACTTGCATCAGCTTCTGCGTACTTCTTAAGACTATCTCTTGCCGCAACCTGTTCTGCTTCTTTCTTAGAAAACCCCATACCCTCTCCCATTAAAGCATCCAGAACATAAACTCCCACCTTAAACTTCTTCTTATGTTCTGGTCCCGATTCTTCTAAAACTCGATACTCTGGGGTTCCCTTTCCTTTAAAAAGGCCTTGAGTATACTCTAGTAATTCACTTTTATAATTAATAAGTGCCGTATCGGATAATACATCATCGATGATGGGAACTAAAGAATGAAAAACAATTTTTTTAGCCTTACTTAAGCCACCATCTAAATAGACAGCTCCTAAAACAGCCTCATAGCCATCTGCTAAAATACTTTCACGTTGTCTGCCACCGGACTTCTTTTCCGATAGGCTCAATAATAAATATTCACCTAAATTCCATTGTCTCGCACATTTGGCAAGCACCTTTGAACTCACAACTAATGATTTAATTTTAGAAAGGTGACCTTCTGCTTTTGTCACATAACTCGTATAAAGGTATTCAGTAATGACTAAATCCAATACAGCATCACCCAAAAACTCTAGACGCTCATTAGAATCTATTCTTACTTTATTTTTAGCATTAATATAAGAACGATGAGAGAGTGCTAACTCCAGTAAACCTTGGTTATGAAAGCGATACTCTAAAGTATTTTCTAATTCTTGATTATGTCTCTTCTTAAATAGATTGAAAAAATTTAAGATTCTCACCAAACTGGACTCCAAAAAAAAAGCGCCTCATTTATCAGGCGCTAAGTTTTCTCTTTTCGATTTTATTAAGCTGTTTTTTGCTTAACGTATTCTACAACTTCAGATACTTTTAACAACTTCTCAGCATCCCCATCAGGAATTTCAATATTAAACTCATCTTCTAATGCCATAATCAACTCTACTAAATCGAGTGAATCAGCACCTAGGTCATCAACGAAACTCGCTTCAAGTGTAATTTGTTCTTCCTTAACTCCCAATTTGTCAACAATCACACTGTTGAGCTTACTCATTAATTCATCTGACATCAATTATCCTCCTATAAAATCAGTTTTGTAAATATAAAATAAATTATTCAAAATGGTAAAATAAAGTCCTTATCAGCACTTAGATTCCCATTCCTCCATCAATATTAAGAACTTGTCCTGTAATATACCCCGACTCCTTTGAAGCCAAAAAGGTAACAAGAGAGCCAATCTCTTCGGGTTTACCCATTCTTCCACAAGGAATTTGAGTTAAAATCCCGGCCTTTTGCTCATCGGTCAATTCATTCGTCATATCCGACTCAATAAAACCAGGGGCAATGGCATTGCAAGTAATGCTTCGATTAGCCATCTCCTTAGCAAAACTTTTGGTAAAACCTATCATTCCAGCTTTTGAAGCAGCATAATTCGCTTGCCCTGCTTGCCCTCGAACTCCCACAATAGAAGAAATGTTGATGATTCTTCCATATCTTTGCTTCATCATATTCCTTAAAATCGCTTTTGAAAAAAGAAAAACAGACTTTAGATTCGTTTCAATAACTGAATCGAAGTCGTCTTCTTTCATTCTCATAAGAAGACCATCTTTGGTAATCCCCGCATTATTTACTAATACTTCAATTTGTGGAGTTTCTTTAAGTATTTGGGAAAGAGTTTCAGATACATCGTCTGACTTCCCTACATTTGCACCCCAGCCCCAAGCTTTAATTCCATACTGATTTGCAAGTTCATCAGCAGCTTTTTGAGCCGACTCTTGATTGCGTGAAATAACGTGTATGTTCACCTTATTCTGAGCTAATGATTGAGCAATAGCCTTCCCTAATCCTCTGTTTCCACCTGTAACAATCGCTGTTTGACCTTCTAGACTTGAAAAACTCATTTCGCTTCCTTCCATTTTGATAACCCTTGCTCACCCTCAATAGGAAACACTTTAAGTTCCCTTGAAATAGCTCGCAAAAGCCCCATCAATACTCTTCCGGCTCCCAATTCTAATGCTTGCGAACAATCAAGTTCAATAGCCTTTTCCATACATTCAACCCAACGAACAGAAGATGTCAGTTGTTTAACTAATTGATTTTTTAATTCCGCAGGGTCTGTGACAGGCTTCGCTTGGACATTCGTTATTACAGGAACACAAGGCTCCTTAAAGTCAACTTTATCCAACGCTTCTTCTAATCCCGAAACAGCAAAATCCATTAAGGGAGAATGAAAAGCACCACTTACAGGGAGTCGTACTACTTTTTTTGCTCCTTTTTCCTGTGCTAACTTCTCAGCAGCTTCCACTCCACTCACATCACCTGAAATTACAATTTGAGAGGGAGAGTTATAATTAGCCACCACCACTTTGCCATCGGTAACATCACTCACTAATTCCCTTACAACTTGAGCATCAAGCCCTAATAAAGCACTCATTGCCCCAGGATTTTTATCTCCTGCTTGTGACATCAACTCACCCCGTATTCGAACAAGCTTAAGTCCTTCTTCAAATGAGAAAACTCCTGCAGCTGCCAAAGCAGAATATTCACCAAGGGAATGCCCCGCTACATAATCAAATTGATTTGCTTCTAACAAGCTATATGCCATCTGTGAGGCTATATAGAGAGCTGGTTGTGTATTTTCTGTTTTCTTTAGTTCTTCTTCTGGCCCCGAAAGCATCAAGGTTTGTATATCAAAACCTAACACCTCATTGGCTTTAGCCATAAGTGAAGCGGCTTTGGGAAAAGTCATCATTGCCTCTCCCATTCCTACATATTGAGACCCTTGTCCCGGAAATAATAAAATGCGTTTACTCATGCTACGCTACCATCTAATAAGATTACAACCCCAGCTCATGCCTCCTCCAATGGCGGCAAAAACAACGAGGTCTCCTTTTTTAATTCGACCTGCTTCTTCGGCTTCTGCTAAAGCTAAAGGAATTGATGCCGAGGATGTATTGCCAAATTTCTGAACATTGATAATTAATTGTTCTTCTTCTAAACCAAGCTTGGTCGCTACTGCACTGAGAATACGGCTATTTGCCTGATGAAAAACAGCTAAATTAACATCCTTGACAGTCAGGTTGTTTTTTTCAAGACAGTTTTTAACGACTTCAGAAAGTGATTTAACCGCCAATTTAAAAACTTGCCGTCCATCCATACTAATCGCTTGATTTCCTTCTTTATCCATAAGACCTAATGAAAGAATATCGTGGGCTGCGCCCTTGCTTTCAAGGTAAGAATCAAAAACTCCTCTGTCTTTGTCTTCTGAATGAGTCAAAACGACAGCACCTGCTGCATCTCCAAAAAGAATGCATGTATTCCTATCTGTCCAATCAACTACAGGAGAGATTAGCTCTGCTCCCACAACTAAAACCTTTTTACATTGGCCAGAGTTAATAAATAATGAGGCCATATTGACCCCATAAACAAACCCTGCACACGCAGCCGTGACATCAAAAGCAAAGCCTTTTGCTCCTAGTTTATCTTGAATAAAACAAGCCGTAGCAGGGAACTGCATATCAGGGTTCAAACCAGCAACAATAATACCGTCAAGCTCTTCAGGTTGAATTCCAGCCTTTTTGAGAGCTGCTTCAGAAGCCCTTACTCCTAAATCGGAGGCTTTCATCTTTGAATCTTTAGGAAGAATTCGTCGTTCTTCAATACCTGTTCGTTCACGAATCCATGTATCGGAAGTATCAACTAATTTTTCAAGATCAGCATTTGTTAAAATATTTTCGGGGTAATAAACACCTACCCCTGAAATAATTGCAGACACTAAGCCAATTCCTCAAGCTTTTGAGAAATTTTTACAGAGACCTCATTCACCGCTTGATTATAAGCATTTAAAATAGCCATCTTTATTGTGGGTGCATCTGCACGACCATGTGTAATAAGGCCTGTACCATTTAAACCCAAAAGAAGACCTGCTCCAATATTTGAATAATTCCAGCCCTTTTCAAAGATCTCACCTTCAGGAGAGTCAATGACACCAAACAAAGCTTTGTGGTATTCATAAAAGCCTTCCATCAATTTGAGGACAATGTTTCCGGCATACCCAGGGGCAACCACAACATCCACATCTCCCTTTACAATATCACGACTTTCAATATTTCCAATAAAATTTATCGGAGCCTTTTTTAATATTTGATGAGTTTCTTGAATGACCTCTGGGCCTTTCTTTTCTTCTTCACCAATATTTAACAATCCGACTCTAGGGTTCTCATACTTTAGTACATGTTCAGCATAAGTGCTTCCACAAATAGCAAAGTGTAATAGGTGCAGGGGCTTTTCATCCACATTTGCACCACAATCTAACAATACAACGGGTCTTTTAATAGAAGGGACACCGCATGCAATAGCAGGGCGACTAATTTTACCTGTACGCCCTAATAACATAAGACAAGCAGCCATCATGGCTCCTGAATTACCTGCACTTACACTGGCTTGTACCAATCCCTTTTTTTGTAACCCAACACAGGTAACAAGACCTGAGTCTTGCTTTGTCTTAAGAACATCCGAAGGTGAGTCATCCATTGCCACTTGTTGTGGAGCATGCTGAATGGATATTTCATCCCCAGTATAGTTATGCTTAGCCAGTTCCGCTTTAAGGATTTCTTCTGGGCCAGTAAGAACAATCTTATATCGACCTTCAGAAACTTTAGCAGCTTCAATAGCACCTTCAACGGTAGCACTTGGGGCGTTATCCCCCCCCATGGCATCAAGAGCAATCTGTATCATAAATTATCTTACTTGAGACAAAAATTATTCGGTCGGATCAAATATTTCACGACCAGCATAGTAACCACAGTTACCACACACTCGGTGAGGGATCACTAAGTGACCACAGTGAGAGCATTTTGCCAAAGCAGGAGAAGCTAATTTATAGTGCGTTCTTCTCTTGTCTCTTCTTGCTTTGGATGTTTTCCTTTTTGGTACGGCCATTATGGTCTCCTAAATCACTTTTACTTAAGTAATGTTCTTAATTTTTCCCACCTCGGATCCGTTTCCTTCTTCAGTTCAGAACTTTGAGGTTTTTTACCTGTACATTCTGAACATGGAGAAACTTTTATACCCTCCGAGGCTCTTGAGGGATTACAGTTTAATAAAACTTGCTCTCTTATCAAGGAATTAATTGTTATTTCTTCAATTTCTGT
>CAZLBO010000030.1:0-13280 GCA_964557725.1 uncultured Bifidobacteriales bacterium
AAGTAGTGGCTATGTAAGTACTTGGCATTTGCAAGACTTTTATACGGACGCTACAGGGAGTTTTAATGCACAAGGCATAAGCATTGATAATAGTAATGTTGAAAAAGGACTTATTGGTAACGGTGTTTATTTTGATGGAAATAATGATTACTTAGAAGTTCCCTATGCAGCTGCTTTGAATCCGACAGAATACACTATAGGTGCTTGGGTTAATGTTACTGGTGGTCGATGGTTTAAATCGCTGATCACTTCAAGAGCCTCACTGCCTTATGAGGGTTATATGGTTTATGCCAGTGGACTTAATAAATGGGAACATTGGATTGGTACAGGGGATGATTTAGGCTGGGTCAGAATGAATGGGGGTTTTGTTACAGAAGGGGAGTGGGCTTATGTCAAAGCGACTTACAAAAATGGAGTCGCTAAACTTTATCACAATGGCGAAGAAATTGTAAGTAGTTCCTATAATTATCTTCCTAATACCCGTTCTCCTTTGCGCATAGGAACAGGTAACTCTGAAACAACTCCTTCCTACTTTTTACAAGGTTTAATGGATGAAGTACGGGTAGAAAATGTTGCGAGAAGCAGGGATTGGATAAAACTAAACTATGCAACGCAGAAGAGTGGGCAGGCGGTGGTGAGGCTGGAATAGCGCCTCACCCCTAAATACCATAACACCAAAATAGAAAACTATAAAAACTTAACAAAACAGCTCTATTTCCCTATTAAAACCGCCAACAGCCTCTAATCCTTTTAATATGCCAATTTTTCTGTTAAAGTTATTGTACCGTTGCCTCTCAATTAGCTAACTTTTTGCTGATTTTTAAACTGATTTAGGCATTACAAAAGTAATGTGGGCATTTGGGGAATAAAAGCAGAAAAAGGGATGAAAACGTAAATGGATTCAGATAAAATTTTAAAAATGGCGTTTCACGTCATTGGCGGTTTGGGCATCTTTCTTTTAGGTATGAATTACATGAAAGAGGGGCTACAAACTATTTCTGGACCTGCTTTTAAAAAGCTCATCAACTGGATTACTGCCAATCGCTTTTTTGCAATAGGTGTAGGGTTTATCCTTACAACTCTCGTTCAATCAAGTTCGGTAACCACTGTTATGGTTGTGGGGCTGGTTAATTCTCAATTAATGAACCTCTCCCAAGCCATTGGGGTTATTATGGGGGCTAATATTGGCACCACAGTAACAGGTTGGATTATAGCCATTAAGATAGGCAAATGGGGCTTACCCATGTTGGGCATAGGTGCCTTTGGAACGCTGTTTGTAAGAAAAGAAAAAGTCAAGTTTATCGCCATGGCCTTGTTGGGAATCGGCATGGTGTTTTTTGGATTAGAATTAATGTCCAGTGGGTTTAAACCTATCCGTACCATGCCTGCATTTGAAGCTTGGTTTCATGCCTTTGACGCCAGTACTTATTTTGGTGTACTTAAATGTGCTTTAGCAGGATGTATCCTTACCTTTATCGTACAATCTTCTTCGGCTACTTTGGGAATTACTATGACCTTGGCGGGGACAGGGGTGATTCCTTTTGAAACAGCAGCAGCACTTGTATTGGGTGAAAATATTGGCACCACCATCACGGCCTTTTTAGCTTCTTTCGGAACAGGCATTGTGGCTAAGCGAGCAGCTTATTTTCATATACTCTTTAATATATTGGGGGTGGTTTGGATTACCGCCTTGTTTAGCCTGTATATTCCCTTGATAGAATCATTGAGCCCTGGTGGGGCAAATGATATTGTTATGGTCAATGGGGAAGAAACCTTTCCTCATATCAAAGCCCATATCGCCTTAGTGCATACTCTTTTTAATATTGTGAATACAATACTTTTCATCCCCTTTGTTGGGTTTTTTGCCAACTTCTTAACTAAGGTGGTCAAGGGAAAAGAAGATGTCAAAAAGGGCTTTCTTACCCGTTTAAACTTTCATTTACACGAGACTCCCCATGTTGCATTAGAGCAATCTAAACACGAAATAGTGCGTATGGACGGACACATTCAAAACATGATGAAAAACTTAAAAACAGTGACGACGGCACCCACTATTGATAAGAAGTTAAAAGAGGAAATTTTTGAACGTGAGGATATTTTAGATCATGTACAAAAAGAAATCACGACCTTTTTAACAGATGTCCTTTCCGACTCCATTGCTCATGAGTTGGCGTTAGAAGCACAAGCTCAGTTGAGAATGGCCGATGAATACGAGTCGATTAGTGATGAGATTTGTGGGATTTTAAAGCTTCATTTAAGACTAACCGAAAACAAAATTAAATTGTCGAAGGTTCAAGCAGATGAATTAAATGAATTACATGACATGGTAGCAGGCTATTACGACTTTGTACATACAGGGGTTCAAAATGATGCCGATATTTTTATGGAAAGCGCTAATAACCGCAGCAATGGCATTACAAGGGATATTAGAGAATTAAGAGAAAAACATTGGGGACGCTTATCTGAAGGAAAGGTAGACCCCTTGTTGAGTACCACTTATATGGATATTGCTAATTGTTACCGCAGAATAAAGGATTATTTACTTAATATTTCCGAATGCCTCAGCGGTAAAAAAATGGTGTAGTTTTTGATTCTGGACAAGCCAGAATGACGGGGGACTACAGTCCCCACTTACATTGCCTGTTCAATTTCTCCAAAATCAAGTATTTCTTCAAAAGAACGTTGGATATGTGCTATTTTTTCTTTGTCTTCATGGGTAAGTTTTGAAACATACTTATTGAGCTTATCTAAAATATCCCCAATAGGTTTGGTGATTTGAAGATAGGGAATGTTAGCCTTATCAATAATCTTTTGAGTAACATCCTTATTCTCCGTAATACCTGAGATAATAAGCCCACCCAGTTTATCTTTATATTCTTCTAAATCAAAGACAGAAGAAAGGGTGACCAGTAAACGATCTCGACTATTTGAAAGCACTACAACAGAATCCTCTTCTAAGAGATCGAGAACGTGATGGGTATTAGCTGCTCCAATAATAAAGTTTTTAATAATGCGTCCATGATGCTCAGGATTCCCTTTTAAGGGCTTTCCAAAAAGAGCGGCAATATCCGTTAAGCTAGGGTTGGCTAACATCGGGTTGAAGTTTAGCCCTCCCATGACAGTAATACCTTGATTCTCAAAGCCTTTAGTTAAATAGGCTACGGCCTGATCCCTTTTTTCAGGAATAAGTTTATTGACCATAACTATTTTGACGGTGGCCTTGTACTTT
The DNA here is from genome assembly GCA_964557725.1 of uncultured Bifidobacteriales bacterium. Lineage (GTDB taxonomy): Bacteria > Fibrobacterota > Fibrobacteria > UBA11236 > JADFYW01 > CAZLBO01. The sequence continues at coordinate 3,230 of CAZLBO010000030.1, forward strand.
TCATATAAAGAACAATTAAGTGCGAGTTTATCATAGGCGCTACCAATTCCCCCATCGGAGATAAGCAAGACTTTAGCATTGAGTGTGGCCGCGACTTGTGCGTTGTTCAATCCAAAGATAGAGCCAACCCCTCCATGACCTGTTCCTTCTATAATGAGTAAATCATATTTTTCCTCAAGGTGGGCCGCACAATCTTTTATTTTTTGTAATAGATCTTCGGGCTTTATTTTTCCGTCTAAAACTTCTCGGGTAAACTTTCTTTTGGCCACTACGGGGGACATATAGGGAAGGTCTTCTTCTAAGCCATAGACTTGAGCCATCATCGCTACATCTTTATCCACATCAATGCCGTGGTAATTTAAATGCTCCTGACCGACGGGCTTCATAAATCCGACTTTTTGATGCTTTAATTTGGCTAAATGATATAAGGCGACGCTTAAAGTGGTTTTGCCGACATGTTGCCCTGTGGCACCAATAAATATTTTTTCACATCCTTTAGCCATTGCTGCGTATAGTCTCCAATAAAATATGTATGCTATCAATAGGAGTGGGAGGGAGGATTCCATGTCCCAAATTAAAGATATGGGGGTGTTTAGTTTTGCTCATGGTATGGAGAATGCTTTTTATTTTGGATATAAGTACATCCTTAGGAGCAAAAAGAGAGATGGGATCTAAGTTACCTTGTAAGCATTTATGGTTGGGAATGCTTTTAATTGCCTGATCCAGTGAGACTTCCCAACTAATTCCTAACCCTGAGGCAGGACTAGTAGCTAATGTATTGAGTAAGCCCCCTCCATTTTTCGCAAAGTGGATAACAGGTACTCCCATGGCTTCGATATGGTTAATAATTTTAACAGAATAGGGATGTGCATATTTTAAATAATCTTCAGGAGATAATTGACCACCCCAGCTGTCAAAAAGTTGAATGGCATCTGCTCCTGCTTCAATTTGCATTTCTAAATAGTTAATGGTACTTGCAACAAGTTTATCCATTAACATCGCATAGGTGGTAGGCTCTGAATACATAAAGCGTTTAGCCTTCATAAAATTCTTAGTACTGCCTCCTTCAATCATATAACTCGCAAGGGTAAAAGGGGCTCCTGCAAAGCCTAATAAAGTGGTTTGAGGATCTAATTCTTTTTTGATAAGTTTTAAGGCCTCACCAACAAAGGAACAAGCTTCTCCTGGAGGGACAATTAATTGCTCTACATCCTTTTTGTCTTGGATGGGGTTATCAAAAATAGGTCCCTGATCTTTTCCAAATCTTAACTTCATTCCCATAGGTTCTAAGGGAATCAATATATCTGAAAATAAAATGGCACCGTCAAAGCCAAAACGCTTAATCGGTTGCAAGGTGACTTCACAGGCTAGTTCTGGGTTGTGGCAAAGGGAGACAAAATCAACTTTCTCTCTTATTTTACGGTATTCAGGGAGGTACCGCCCTGCTTGTCGCATGATCCAGACAGGAGGGATAGAAAGCTTTTGGCCTTTTAATGTGGAGAGTAAAGGTTTTGTCACTTTAGTTTGTTCAGTAGTCATAGTTATTTACTTTACGAAAGATTTAAAGGAGATATTTACAGTAGGATGAAGCATGGCCGCTACGGAACAATACTTTTCCATGGAAAGAGAGCAAGCCTTTTCTAATTTTTTAGGATCAACATCGCCTGTGGCTTCAAAAGTAATTTCTATTTTTGTGAAAACAGAAGGTACATTATCAGAACGCTCTGCCTTAACAGATACATCTAAATCTTGGCATTCTTGGCGTTGTTTTTTGAGAATAGAAAGCACATCAAAACTACTACAGCCTGCAAGCCCTACCAGCACAGTTTCCATAGGCCTTAAACCTTCTTCTGTGCCTCCAATTGATTTAGGGCCATCTAAAATAGCTGTATTGCCAGCACTATTACGAGCTTCAAATTTGTATCCACTAATGCGTTTTAAAAATACTTCAGTCATTTTTATTCTAACCCTTCTTGCACTAACTCATCATAGCCTTCGGAAAGAGGGATGACTTCTTGAAAGCCTAAGTCCTGTAAAAGGGGAGCAGCCATTTGGACTCTTACTCCGCTTCTGCAATGGAGGTATGTTTTTTTACCTGTATCGTGTTGATCGGGGAGAGCTCCCTCGTTTAATTGAGTAAGGGGAACTAAAGAGGCTAATTTAAGGTGGCCTAAATCCCATTCGTTTTGTTCTCTGACATCAAATAATTGAGCAGTACCTGCTTTAATTTCATTGAGCATTTCTTGTAAATGATCTAACATATCTTTTCCTTTATTCATTTCTACTTTGTTTTAGTTTTAACTTTGATTGGTTTCAAATAAATCGGTGGATAAATATCTATCTCCACGATCGCAGGCGATAAAAACAACGACGCCACTTTCTATTTCACTACAAACTTCAAGGGCACATTGTAAAGCGCCTCCTGAACTCATTCCCGCAAAAATGCCTTCTCGATTGGCTAAGAGTTGAGTGCATCGTTTCGCGTCTGTATCTGAAATATCCTTGATAATATCTACTCGTTCTTTTTCAAATATTTTGGGTAAGTACTCAATTGGCCAACGTCTGATTCCTGGGATATTTGATTTGTCGGTAGGTTGACAGCCCACAATTTGGATCTGAGAATTTTGTTCTGTTAAAAATCTTGAGACCCCCATGATAGTCCCGGTAGTGCCCATGGCAGAAACAAAATGAGTGACGGTGCCTTTGGTGTCTCTCCAAATTTCAGGCCCTGTGCCTTCGTAATGTGCGGCGTAATTATCAGGGTTTGAGAATTGGTCTAGCATGAGGTATCCCTCTGTTTTCACCTTTTCTCTGGCATAGTCAATCGCCCCTTCCATAGATTCTTCTTCGGGGGTGAGAGTCACCTTGGCTCCAAAAGCTTCCATGGTAAGGACTCGTTCTCGAGAAGCATTTTCGGGCATGACTAATTCAATTTCATATCCTTTGACCTTGGCTATCATTGCTAAAGCAATACCTGTATTGCCACTGGTAGGCTCAATGATCTTCATCCCAAGCTTAAGAGTCCCTCGTTCCTCCGCTTTTGTAATCATAGAGTAGGCAGGTCTATCTTTAACACTACCAGCAGGGTTGTCACCCTCTAGTTTAGCGTAAAGAGTCACATTGGGGTTGGGAGAGAGCCCTAATTTGAGCAAAGGAGTATTTCCGATGAGTTTTGTAATAGACATAGTTTTATTTTTTAGAAGCTTTGAGCCGTTCGAAGTCTTCACAGGGAAGTTCATCTAATTCGCTGGCATAGCCTCGTTGAATTTTAGTTTTCGTTCTTTTTTTGGTGAGGATATGATAACAGACCTCTCCAGAAGAGGGGCTATTATCAAAAGGGATGACTATCTTCATGACTTTCATTCTTTTTTTTGAGGCGGGGTCGATAAATTCTAAATAATCCCATTTTGATTTGATAAATCTTCTACGGAAAGTTTCGGAAAAATTAATTTTGTCTTCAAATGAAGTCGGAAGGGAAATGGGTAACATCTGGGGAATTCTGAGCTCTAAGCGCTTTCCCTTTTTAATTAACTTTCCATTTTTAGGACGAAGTAAAATTCGGTATTGAGGGTGATTTTTATAGGAACGATACTTTCTGGTTTTGACTCCACATATCTTTCGCATCTGTACATCTACTCGAAAATCAATTCCATGACAAATCTCGGGCATGTCTGTGGGAACATAAATTTTTGAGGACTTTGATGTACTTGTACATCCCCCTATAAAAAGAGAAAATACACCTAATAGGATAAAGAAAAGTCCCCTGGAAACCATTATTTTTGTGACTCCGCTTGAGGTTGAATCGCTTCTTTATGGAGTAGGCAATAGGGGATTCCTATACAAGGGTAGAGAGTGAGTATAAAGAAATTAAATTCAGGAAAAATTTTTCCGAAACCAAAAATGTAACCCAGTAGAATCAGCCCCCCTTGTGCATAATTAATCCACATCGTCTTTCGTTTGACTAATTTGGGGAGGTAAAAAGGGCTGACCATTAATAAGCCCATCACAATTAATATCAATGGCATGGCGGTAATAAAATGAGAGCTGATGGCAAATAATTGATAATCATCGGCAATGATAAGGGCGAGTACAACAAAGCCTCCTGCAAAGGTCGAGGGCATTCCCATAAAATAATTACCAAGCTCATCGCCGTCTTTATCATTATAGCGAGCGAGTCGCATGGCAGCACAGAGAACATAAACCGAAATGGAGATAAAGAGAATAGGATGGTGTTGGGCGCTCCACTCGGGGGCTTCATGTTTTAAATAAAAGTAAGTTAAAAAGGCTGGAGCTAATCCAAAAGCAACTAAATCGGCTAAGCTATCAAATTGTGCACCAAAGCCAGAGGAGGCATTCATAATTTTAGCGGCAATGCCGTCTAGTTTATCTAATAAGGCTCCCCAGACGACCATCCAACAGGCGAGAATAATAGGTGCTTTACCTAATAAACGGGGAATTTCTGAGTCGTCCACGTGATAATAGGTGGCGGCTAGCAGAATAGAAAAAACACCTAGTAAAAAGTTCATTCCTGTAAAAAAGTTAGGAACAATATATCTTGATTTTGCTTTCAATCTTCTCCCTTTATTTCACCAAAATTGTATAGGTAAATTTACCCCTCGAACTGGAAAATGGTCTCCCAGAACCCCCCCAAGATAAGAATAAGGGCCGTCGCTTGGCATTAAAATCTCACAAAATTTTAGCTTTGAGAGGCTTTTTAACGCTCAAGAGAGAAAATAAAGCCATCAAGGGTACTCAAAAAGAGAGAAGAGGGATTGAGAACAGGGTTTCCGGGGATTCCTGTTAAGGGATAGCGTTTTAGTAACCGGTGGTTAAAATCTCGTTTTTCAAGGGCGGGTTGGTTGGTGCCTAGCCAATAACCATCTTTTGTGAGAATGGGTTTATTAATTAAAGAGGTGTTGATGTTGATTTGGGAAATGATTTTTCCTGTCAATCGATTGAGACTGAAGAGTTTTTTAGAAGAAGTGGTAATCACAATGTGTTTATTGTTTCCTCCCAAGCTAAATATTTGACTAGAAAAACTTTGATGCCAGGCAATCTTCATGGTTTTTTTATTAACGGAATATAATTGGCCGTCATCATAGCCAACATAAAGAAAATTATTTTGTGCAAAAATATCAGTAATGGTGCCTTCAGGGAGAATCATCTTATTTGTTTGTTGTCCATTATCTTTGGAAAGAACAAAGTATTTGCCTTGCATGTCTACTACATCTATCGTTGAGTTTCCTTTTATATGAGAAAGTAGGAGTCCGTGTTTCGATATATTTCTTTTCCATTGGAACCCCTCTTTGAGACCTTTGTTTAAATCAATTTTACTGAGGTTTCCTTGCCAGTCACTGAGGTAGAGGAACTCTCCAACAATGAGTGAATTGCAAATAGCTGTGGTGAGAGGCCGGGTTTCAGTATTTGCTGTATTGTCATTGGTGGGAATTAAATAGAGTTTGTCGGCACTACTGGCAATGATTTTATCATTGACCCAGTGGATAATTTTTGAATCTAATTCCTCGGGGATATGGATACTTCTTTTTAAAAGTCCTGTTTGTGCGTCAATTAGCATAAGGGTTTGATTGTTGTTTTCAAGATAGAGAATGGTGTTTTTGCCGACGATTAAGTTAGGGTAGTATTTTTGTCCATAGGATCTCTTCCAAATCCAATTAGACCCAATCGCCTGATTGAGCAATTGAAGAGGGGGCGAGTTTTTCCATGAAGGGCTGTATAGAGAACGGGCAGCTTGAGTGAGTGCGTAAAATTGTTTTTGATAAGGAGCCTTTAACATCTTTAAGCAGAGGTATTTATAATTCCATGCCATTCCATTGCCCGGTTCCAATTGGAGGATGTTATTGGCATACCGCAGTTGGGTGCGCCAATCCATTTTGTCTCTTGTGGTGAGTAACTTTTTTATTTTATTTGTATTACTTGATTTTGATATTTGAATTAAATCTAAATTAATGTGGATACGGTTTCCATTTTGATAGAGTAACAGTAAATAACCACTTCCCAATAAAGGGGTGACTTGGCTGTCCCAACCATATTCATAAGTCCAATTTTTGGTGCCGTCTAAACTCAGGCCAAGGCAAGCATGGGCGTGGCTAATGATGTAGAGTTCCTCATCGGCAGCAAATAATTGTTTTGCATTTAACTCATGCTCCCAGTTGATTTGCCCCGTGCTAAGTTGAAGGCTTTTGACCACGCCTTTGTTATCCAAGATGTAGAGTGCAGAGGGGTTGAGGCTTATTTTATCGGAAAGTTTAGAATTGCCCTTCCACATGACTTTATCCAAATTTTTTGTGGAGCGAATTTCAAAGTGATTTTGATATTGAATCATTGCTTTTTGATGGTTGACATAGATAGAATAGGGCTTGGGAGAAAGTGTTTTCCAAGGTTTTATTTCCCCTGTTTCTAAGTTGATACGATAGCTCCTTCCTGTTTTACAGAGAATGGTTCCCAATGGTTTATTTTGATCGGGAGTCCAGTGACATTCATTGCCCTGAAATTCTAAAATATGCTTGAGTTGCCCCTCTCTGTAATATTCAATTTTTTGGGGGTATTGAAGAATAAAACCTTTTTGATCAGTAGGTAAAAAGTGAGCTTTAAGCAATGGTTGTCGAGAATCAAGCTCTATTTCTAAGGGAAATTTATTTGAAATAACTTTTAAATAGTTTTTGCCATGAATTAACATTTCACCATTTTTAATGTCATTGACTCTTTCCTTTTCTGTGAGCGGAAGATTAAACTCTTTTACATTGCCTTTGGCATTGATGTGAACAAAGCGTTTATTAAAAAGAGATTTTCTTTTGGAGTTGACTTGTAGAATAAATTCTGTTTTGTCTTTCTTTTGATAGGGAAAGGTTTTATAAACTCGGGTTATTTTTCCTCGTTTAAGGGTAAGTGCCTCAACAAGCTCGGGGTTGATTTTGGCGAGCCTTCTGTAGAGCCATTCGGTTTCAGGTTTAAGTAAATAAGACTCTTTAAGTGCTTGTCGGTAATAATGGGAAGCTGAATCAAGAGCATGTATTTGATCGTATATTGAACCTAGGTAAAAATAAGCCTTGGCACGCACCTTTTTACTATTGCCTTTTCGGATGAAGTAATAAAGTTCTCTTATGGCTCGGATGCGTTCTCCCAAAATATCATGTTGAAAACGTATCTCCTCTAGCTTTAGATATTCATCTTCTAATGAAGTTGCTTCTTCTGCAGCAAAGAGTGGTAGCCCTATTAAAAATAAAAATAGGAGAGAGCCTTTAAATCGGCAAAGAAAAAACAAAATGGGAGAGGGTGAAGTCATTCGTCAATTTGTGGTTCAAATTTGTAACCCACGCCCCTAATACTAATAATGAATGAGGGTTGACTAATATCATCTTCTAACTTCTGCCGTATTTTGGCAATTTGATTGTCAACGGTTCGAGTCGTGGGCATGTTGTCTAAAGTGTATCCCCATATATTTTGCAATAAGTCTTCTCTTTTAATCACTTCGCTTTTTCTTTTATTAAAATATTCTAATATCTGAAATTCCTTTGAAGAGAGTTCAATTGATACTCCATTTTTTGTGGCTTCATATCTTTTGAAGTCGAGGGTGACGTTGCCAAAAGTGAGGGTGTCTTGATTCGCTTTTGTCTGGCTTGCTATTCGGCGATCCATGCTTTTAATACGTGCTAAAAATTCCATGATACTAAAGGGTTTAGTCATGTAATCATCCGCACCCATTTTAAAGCCTGATAATTTATCAATTTCTTCGGTTTTAGCGGTGAGCATAAGAATGTATACCTTAGGGAGGGTTTTCCTCAAAAATCGACAAACTTCATAGCCACTTTTAAGGGGGAGCATGACATCTAAGACCACGACATCAGGGTTCCACTCTTCGGCAATGTCCATGGCAATCTGTCCATCGGGGGCTTCTTTTATTTCATAGCCTTCTAATTCAAGAATATCCACAATTCCCATGCGAATGGCTTCTTCATCTTCTACAACTAAAATTTTTAACATCCGTTTTTCCTTATCATTTTTTTATATCAGTGATTGTTTGGGAAATAAAATAGTGAATTCTGTTCCCTTCTTCACCGTACTTTTAACCGTTACTTTGGCCTTATGGTAGTCTAATATTTGTTTGACTAAGGCTAACCCGAGGCCTGTCCCTTTGGATTGCCTCGTTAACTCGTCTTCTGCCCTATAAAATTTATCAAAAATATGTTTAAGAGACTCAGGAGGAATCCCCATTCCATTGTCAATCACTTGTAATAAAATCGATTCTTTTAAAACTTCGCACCGTATAAGTACCTGAGAGTTTTTGGGGGAGTACTTCATGGCATTATCTAATAAGTTTTGTATGACAGAACGAAGGGATTCTCTATCCCCGTGAACGATAGCCTTTTCTGGTACTTCGGACTTAAGGGTAATGGCACTTTGTTTAAAATTTCCACCCATCAGGGTAATGGTATCTTTAATTAAGGGAACTAAATCCATGCGTACCATGGATTCTGTAATGCTTTTATTTTCTAATCGGGTAGAGTTGAGAATGTTATCTATCATGCCCTGTAATCGGTTTGATTCACGGCCAATCATATGAGCGTATTTTTTGATTTTTGTTTGATCCACTTGTTTACCCGATTCAACCAACTCTGAGAGAATTCGAATAGAAGTGAGAGGCGTTTTTAACTCATGGGTCACAGCGGATAAAAAGTTGGTTTTGAGTCTCACCATTTTTTTTTCATCTATCATGCCCTTAATACTAGTGATGATTCCCAAAAAGAGAACTAAAACAGCTAGGCCAGTCACAATGTAAAGGAGTGTTATCTTCCGTCGACCAATTGCTAGGCGTTTATCGTCCATACTTTTATAAACCTCTATGCGCCACTGGGGGATTTCAGAATTAAGAATGCGTTTGACTTCAGGCTCTTTATTTTGAGTCTCATAGGGGGCAGAAAGAAGCGTATTGTTTCTATTGTAAAGGGCATACTCCATTTTCTTCCAGCGTTCATTGGGGTTATTAATGGTTTTGGATTGAATTACTTTAAGCAACTCCTCCTGATTGAGTTTTGCAATAATTTGGGTACGGCTATCGATCCAAGGAAATTGAATTTTTAAATAGGGGATTCCCTCTTGATAAAAAATCACAATGCCTTCAATAATAGTTTTACCACTAATTTGGGTGAGAAAGTCTGGATCGAGTTTCCATTTTTGCTTGGTTTCATGGATGTTTGCAAAGAAGGAACGGATCCTTAAATTAATGTCCCATAAATGGTCACGCATGGTTTTAGATAAATTTTCTGTGGATGAAAGAGTGGTCACAATCTCATTGAGGAAGTATTGGTTTTGATGAAAATTAACCTGTGTGTGATTATTTAATATTTTATTGATCAGTTGCATGCCTTGTTGTACAGATTGTTCTTCGTGACCAAGAGCCTTGTGACATTTTATTTCTAATAATTTAAAACCTAAATGGTAACTTGTTCCCAAGGGTCCAAAAGGGATATTGGTTTGGTAAAACCGTTGTATCCAGTGTAAAGTTTCTCTGTATCGATGTTCATAGTAAGCATTGTGAATACGGTGAATAAAGTGGGTGCTAGGGTTTGATAAGTCGATAGGAGAACGAAGTGAAAACGTGTTATGGGGGGGGGCAAGGGTGGGTAAAATAAATTGGTTGTTTTCTAAAATAATCAGAGATTGAATAAAAGGGGAGCTGAGTAAATCGGTGGATAAAAAGAAGAAGTTTTTTTGTGAGGCCGAGGCTGAGGATTTGATTAAAAGCTCTTTGAGAGATTCAATAAATTCTTTTTCATAGGATTGTACTGTTTGTTCGACAAACTCGACAAATTCTTCTCTCTCTGTTTCAAGAGAGGATTCCATCATGGCTTTTTCGTATTTAATAGTTTTTAGGCTTAAGTACCCCAAAAAAAGGCCTGGTAAAAGTACCAGAAAAAGAAAGAGAGGGTAGTATCTTTTAATTAAGGGCATGGTGGTGGTAAACGAACTGAAAATTGAATTTGAGAGAGAGCCATTTTAGGTTTTCTTGAGAGGGTTGTTCTTGTAAAATGAG
>CAZLBO010000031.1:0-13260 GCA_964557725.1 uncultured Bifidobacteriales bacterium
CTTCTTTAAGGATTATGCATTAGAAATAAACCCAAAATAAAGAGAAACATGAATTATTTAAGAGGAGGGGGATAAAAAATGGCAGAAAAGAGAATATTTACTACTAGTGGGACACAGAAGTATTTAATAAGTGATATAATGAGAACTAAGATGCTTCTTTCCTTAACTATAAGAGTTTTTTTTCCATGAAATTTACAGATTTAAATTTATCTGAACCTATCCTAAAAGCCATCAGTGATAAAGGCTATGAAGTTCCTTCGCCCATTCAAGCAGAAGCAATTCCTGCAATTATGGAGGGAAAGGATGTGATGGCAGCGGCTCAGACAGGCACAGGAAAAACAGCAGGTTTTACCCTTCCTATTTTAGAACGTCTTAAGGATGGAGAACGCGCACAACCTCTTCAAGTTCGAACATTAATTTTGACACCGACACGCGAATTAGCGGCACAAATTGGAGAGAGTGTGGAAACTTATGGCAAGTACTTGCCGTTGCGATCCGCAGTGGTTTTTGGTGGTGTGGGAATTACTCCACAAAAAATGAAACTAAAAAAAGGGGTTGATATCTTGGTAGCGACTCCTGGTCGCTTGCTTGATCTCTATGGTCAAAAAGCCGTTAAATTTAAACAGTTAGAAGTTTTTGTTTTAGATGAAGCGGATAGAATGTTAGATATGGGTTTTATCCATGACATTCGTAAAGTGTTATTATTGTTACCTAAGCAACGTCAAAACTTGATGTTTTCTGCTACCTTTTCAGAGGGCATTCGCAAGTTAGCAAAGGGGCTTATTTCTAATCCTGTGGAAATATCGGTGAGTCCCAGAAATACCACGGTTAAAGCGGTAGAGCAAAGCGTATACATCATTGATAAAAAGCAGAAAACACAGATACTCATTCGTTTGATCAAAGAGAATAAATGGGACCAAGTGTTAGTATTTAGTCGAACCAAACACGGTGCGGATCGTTTAAAACGTAAATTAGAGCAAGCAGGGATTAGTGCTGCTGCTATTCATGGAAATAAAAGTCAGGGAGCACGCACAAGAGCTTTAGCTGATTTTAAGAGTAAAGATATTAAAATACTTGTGGCTACAGATATTGCTGCTAGGGGATTAGATATTGACCAATTGCCGCAGGTTGTTAATTATGATTTACCTAATGTACCCGAAGATTATGTGCATCGTATCGGACGGACAGGGAGAGCAGGTGCTATAGGGAGTGCTGTTTCATTGGTGAGTGCAGATGAATTTAAATTGCTTTCTGATATTGAACGCTTGATTAAAAAAGTGTTAGACAGAAAAGAAATAGAAGGTTATGTACCTGTTAATGAGGCACCTGAATCATCTTTGAGTTCTTCTGCGAAACAAAATCATTCTCGAAGAGGAAAGCCCGATCACCAAGATGGGCAAAGAACAGGAACAAAGTTTTGGGGAAGAAAGCCCAAAAAGAGGAAGCCGAAAGGAAGTATTTAAACTTTGACTGAGGCTTTTTATCTGCTGGTCGTGCAGAAGATGTACTCAAAGAATTAGTTTTTTATTTTTTTCAACTTTAAGTCAAAATTCACTTTCAAGGTGCTTTTTTGGCTATTTCATATAGATTGCTATAGTAGAGAAGGGAACGGTTGGTTCCTATAAGCTTGAAAGAGTGGTATGGTTATATGATGAAGTGGCTTTTGTTTTTAGTATTGTTTTTTGGATTTACTATTTTGGTAGGACAAGAACGCTTTAAGAATAAGGGTCATAATTATGAAATCAACCCCCAGCGGAATAATTTAATAGATAAGCTACCTAATGGAAGTGATGTATCTAAAGAGGGATACGCTGAATCTAAGAAAAAAAAACGCTTTGATTTGGGCTCACAGTTACAGAAAATAGCGGATGTATATGATAAAAAAGGACGAAGTTCAGCGAATCAAATATTAAAGCAGATCAATGGAAAACAAGATCAAGTAGATGTGATTCTTGGAATAAAAGAGGGAGTCTTATTTAATGAGATTGATTTGGCGCCTCTTTATCAATTAGGGGGAATTTATAAAGCCCACTCTCGTAGTTATATTCAGATTACATTACCTGTTAGTGTCATAAATAACATTCCTGAAATTAAAAATATAATAGAAATTCGAATGCCTGCTGCTCGCAAAAAATTTGCTACAGGGTTTGGCGGGGTTGTTTCGGAAAGTGTACAGTTGGTAGGTGCAGTAGATTTTCAGAATTCAGGAATTGATGGATCGGGTGTTAAGGTCGCTGTGATCGATTTTGGCTTTACAGGTTTAGCAACGACCATTGCTGCTGGGGAGCTACCTGCATCGACGGTAGGAATCGATTTTACTGGTAATGGAATTGAGTCGGGCAATAATCACGGAGTCATTGTTGCAGAACATGTAATGGATGTAGCACCTGGAGCGAGCTTATTTTGTTTTAATGTGCAGAATGTGGTAGGGCTGGAGAATGCGGTAGACACGATGGTAGCGAGGGGAATAAAAGTGGCAACCCTTTCTGTAGGTTGGTATGCTGCGAGTTATTATGATGACACAGGTCCTTTTGATAAAATTATAAATAAGGCGTATGACACCCATGGCATCTTTATTACGGCTTCTTCAGGAAATGAAGCCGACAGGCATTGGAGAGGGGTTTGGCAAGATGTTGATGGAGATAGTTTGTTGGAGTTTGCAGTAGGCGATGAAGATTTGACTTTTGACAGCACGGGTGTGGTTTACATGAACTGGAATCAGTATGGTGCAGCCGTTACAGATTTAGACCTATACATCATTAACCGATTGGGGACAGTTGTAGACTCAAGTGAGGCCATTCAGAACGGAGGGCCTCGGCAATCCTATGAAATTGTAAATTTTACTTATAATGCTTCGGAAGCACCTTATCGGATGGTGATAAAGCGTTATAGTGGCTCAATCACTAATTTAGAGGTTACCGTATTTTTAGGAGGAGGGACAATTGTAGACCATCCTAAACTAGGGAGTAGCCAGGCTGAGCCAGCGGTGGCTCATGGTACTTTTACTGTGGGGGCTGTTCTTTTTATGGATTGGAATAAATTGGATCTTTCGATAGAGCCTTTTTCTAGCCGTGGCCCTACTAATGATGGGCGTATGAAGCCTGATATTGTGGCTCCTGATGGAACAAATAACTTTACTTACTCTGGTGGCCTTGGAACATCTTTTTCTACGCCAGTAGTAGCAGGGGCGGCTGTATTATTGCTTGCAGAAACTCCTACACTAAATGCAGGAGGAATTACAGCTTCTCTCAGGGCATCGGCCATTGATGTAGGGCCAGTGGGGGTTGATTCCGTATATGGGTATGGAAAATTGAAAATTACACCAATTGTAAATAATGTCGCCCCTATTTTGTCCATTATAAATAACCAGAGTACTCCTGAAAATAAATTGTTTGAGTTACATGTTACTTCTACGGATCCCAATGGGGATTCAATTACTCTAAGTCTAAATAGTTTGCCAACGGGAGCTACTTTTGTGGATAGTGGTAATGGCAATGGGTTATTTACTTGGACACCCTCTTTTTCTCAGGCAGGGAGCTACACTTTGACCTTTAAGGCTGAAGATCAATTTATCAATAATCAAGAAGGCATGGTATTAACGGTTCGGGATACAAATATGGTTCCTGTAATTACGGGGCAGAAGAGCATATTAACTCTTGCAGAGGATAACTCTATGATGTTATCAGATACTTTGTTTAATATTACAGATTTAAATAACCCCACAGGGCCCTTTACGCTAGTGGTACAACAAGGAAGCAATTACAGTGGCTCGGGAAGTCAATTTACTCCTCGTCTTAATTATAATGGCATTCTTAATGTCTTTGTTAAGGTGTCTGATGGAGTAGATACAAGTGCAGCTTTTGAAGTGACAGTAACAGTGACTCCTGTGAATGACCCCCCTCAAATTGATAGTTTGTATCCAGAAGTATTGGATACGGTATGGGAAGGGGATTCTACCATGATGGGAGTTTTTGCTTCGGATGTAGATTCGGGGGAAGCCTTAACTTACGTTTGGACACTGAATGGAAATGTGGTGGGCAGTAATAGCCTTCAATATTTACACCGAACAACGCTTACTTCAGCTGGGAGTGATACGGTAAAGGTGAGAGTGTCTGACAACAAGTCGAGTGTAACTCAAGTGTGGCGTTTGGTTGTTTTGAATCAAAGTATTGCCCCCCAAATTAAAGCGGAAAACGGGAGGGTATTGACAAAGGATAGTGTTTTAAAATGGGAAGTGACAGAGGATCCTAATTTAGATTCGTCGATATTTTATCGTGTTGAACTCTCTTTGGACAGTAGTTTTCAAACAATACTAGCCAGTAAAGATTCCCTTTTGGTTCAGAGTGTTTTATTAGACAGCTTGTTACAAGAAATGAGCTTAAGTAGTGGAAATAACTTGATATACTGGCGGATTAAAGCTTTTGATACAACAGGGTATCATACGGATTATACAGATGGGGAAAATGACTTTAATTTACTTTCTGAACAGGCAACGACAGTGAAGGCTATTTTCCCCCGTAGAACATTCGCTTTTCAAAATGAACCTAATCCTTTTAGACAAGTTACAGAATTTCAATTTGGAGTTTCCGAAGGGGACGGAAGGTTAAGGGTAACAATTAGTATTTATAACATGATGGGCGGTTTGATTAAGACTTTAGTCAATGAAGAGAAGAACCCTGGGCGCTATTCCGTGTTTTGGAATAGTAATGGTTATCCTCCAGGAGTTTACTTTTATAATGTTCAAATAGGATATTCAATTCGGAAAACTCAAAGAATGTTTAAAGTGAAATAGTGTAAAGCCTTGTATAATTGGCTTATTTAAGCTTTTTCGTAACATTCATTTTTAATTTATCCAAAATAAAAAGTAAGAGGTCAGTTTCTATCCTTTAAAAATAGGGGTTTGAAAGGGCCCAAAAGATTTTGGCCTTTAGATTTGGCATAATGACAATTAAAAAAAAAGAAAAAATAACCTTGCCTTAATGAGGGTAAATAAGTTTAATTTAAAAAACCTAACTTAAAGGAGAGAAAAATGGCAGGAAAAGCATTAACACAATCACAGATCATAACCACACTTTCAGAAACAATGGAGCTTCCTAAAAAGCAAGTCAAAGAGTTTTTGGAATCAATTGCGGCTTTGGCATACAAAGAAGCTAAAAATGGATTTACACTTCCAGGACTAGGGAAGATAGTTCTTGTTGCACGTAAGGCAAGAATGGGACGAAACCCTGCAACAGGTGAAACAATCAAAATTCCAGCTAAAAAAGTAGTGAAATTTAGAGTCGCTAAAGCAGCTAAAGATGCGATTACTCCTCCTAAAGTTGCTAAAACAGCCACAAAGAAGAAAGTAGTGAAAAAAGTAGTGAAAAAAGTAGCCAAGAAAAAAGTGGCTAAAAAGAAATAGTAAAATTCTTTTATATTGAAAAAAATCTCTTGAAATACTTCAAGGGATTTTTTTTGTCTTTTTTTAATTAAGGTTTAAAATGTCAGAACGCTGGTATAAAGATGGCTTAAAGTTTAAGTGCACACAATGTGGCAATTGTTGTGGAGGTTCTCCTGGAGAAGTGCATGTTAATGATGCGGAGATAGAGCAGCTAGCTAAGCGGTTTGAGGTTAGTGAAGTGGAGTTTAAAGCCATGTTCACAGAAAAAGCATTAGATGGTGGTCTCACGTTACGGGACAGACGAAATTATGAGTGTGTTTTTTATGATCGAAACAAGGGCTGTGTAGTGTATGAGGATAGACCGACTCAATGTCGAACTTGGCCTTTTTGGAGAGTATTGGTTCATAGTCCACGTCATTGGACAGAGGCTGCTAAAAATTGCCCAGGGTTAAATACGGGGCCTACGCACTCATTAGAAAAAATAGAAGAATCTATTAAAGCCGATGGAACATCAGGTTATTTACCAAAAGATTTTTATTGAAGCTTTCCCCATTCTAGAATTTTTAAATAATAGTCAAATGGGTTAATTATTGATGCCCCCGATTTAAATGATTGCTTCCTATAGATAATAGGTGCTATAATTTGGGAAACTTTGGGACAATTGAGCATCAATGAACTTAGGTCAATCTAAGGTTATTATTAGGGGAATTCGATCACAAAAATAAAAATTATAGAGCCACAGAGCCAGTGGCAAGTTCTTAATATAAAAGAGCTGATAGAGTATAAGGATTTATTGTTTTTATTTGTATGGAGAACAATTAAGGGGAATTACGCACAGTCTGTATTTGGAATTGGTTGGGCGATTGTAAAACCATTATTTACTATGGTCATGTTTACACTCGTTTTTGGAAAATTAGCGAGAATCAATTCAGACGGGGTTCCTTATGCTGTTTTTTGTTTTTCAGCCTTAGTTCCTTGGAACTATTTCTCAATGGGTTTAAGCTCGGCATCAGGGAGTTTAATCGGTGCTTCTTCAATGATTTCTAAAGTGTACTTTCCCCGAATTATTTTACCCATTTCGGCATTGTTGGGGCCAATAGTAGAGTTTGTTGTTTCTCTTATCGTGCTTTTTGGATTAATGTTTTACTTTGACTTAAGGTTTACAGCGGCTATTTTATACCTTCCCTTGCTTATTTTAATTGTGTTTCTTTTTGCAGGTGGTCTGGGCATGTGGTTGTCTAGTATTGCAATTCAATACCGTGATGTGAAGCATGGAATTAGCTTTCTGATTAGAATTATGATGTATCTTTCACCAGTAATTTATCCTTATAGCCTTGTACCAGATAGGTATAAACTTATTTATGCATTTAACCCAATGGTAGGGGTTATAGAGGGCTTTCGTTCGGCCTTGTTACAAACACGCCCTATGCCTTGGGTCGAAATTGGAATTGGGTTGTTAGTATCTGTTTGTTTTTTGGTATCAGGTGCCATTTTTTTTCATAAATCAGAAAAGATTTTTGCCGATGTTATTTAATAGAGGCCGAGGAGATTGATGTCCGATTTTGCGATTAAATCAGAGGGATTAAGCAAATGCTACCGTATTGGGCTTAAAGCAAAGGAAGGAGTTCCTTTGATTGAAAAGGTAGTAGGTGCGTTTAAACAACCGTTTAAGAATTGGGCACATTTAAGAAGCTTAAATAACTTTAAAAAAGAAGATTTAAATTCAGAAGATATTTTTTGGGCAGTTAATGACCTTAACTTTTCTATTCAACGTGGTGAGGCTGTAGGCGTTATCGGAAAGAATGGGGCAGGTAAGTCGACATTACTTAAATTATTAGCAGGCATTACTTCTCCTACAAATGGACGAATAAGTATTCAAGGGGAAATAGCCTCTTTGTTAGAAGTGGGTACAGGCTTTCATCCTGAGTTATCAGGGAGAGATAATGTTTACATTAATGGGGCAATTTTAGGAATGTCTCGAAAAGAAATTAAAAGAAAGTTTGAAGAAATCGTTGATTTTTCGGGGATTGAAAAGTTTATCGAGACACCTGTTAAACGGTACTCATCAGGAATGAAGGTGCGCTTGGCTTTTGCAGTAGCAGCACATTTAGAGCCGGATATTCTTTTAATTGATGAAGTTTTAGCGGTAGGGGATGCGTCTTTTCAACAGAAATGCATGGGGAAGATGCAAGAGTTAATTGGGCATAAAAGAACAGTGCTTTTTGTGTCTCATAATTCTGCGGCTGTCACTCGTATTTGTGACAGGGTAATTTATTTACAAGATGGTCGTTTAAAAATGGATGGGCCTTCGGAAAAGGTAATGGGAAATTATTTATCTGAGGGGAGAGAAAGTCCAAATATTAAAGAATGGACAGAAGAGGAGGCTCCAGGTTCTGATGCTGTCAAGCTGTTACATGTTTCTATTAATAGGGAAAAAGTATCACAGTTTGATGTGGCAAGTGTGGAAGAAGAGTTATTTCTTCAACTTAAGTATCAAGTTTTAAAACCAAATACCTCTTTGAGGTGTGGTGCTTCTTTTTTTACACAAGGTGTCTGTGCTTTTTCTGCATTAGAACCTCAAGAAGTCGAAAAGGAAGCGAGTGGAGAGTATGTGACGACTTTGCGTATACCTTCTAACCTTTTGGCAGAGGGTAGTTATTCAATTATCATCAGTATTGTTTCTCATAAAGGAGTTAAGGTGAGGCATGTTGTAGAAATGGATGCAATTTCATTCAATATGTATGATCCTCAAACAGGTGATTCCGCAAAGGGTGATTATATGACTCAATTGGCAGGGGTTGTAATGCCTAAGTTGAATTGGGAATCGAGTAGGGGAGCGTAATGGTGTTTAATGTATTAAAAAAAATCAAAAATAAAATGATAGAGGGCTCAACTAAAAATGAGACGAGTGCTTATATAGATTGGGAAGATGTTTTATCTTCAGATAAAGAATTATGGGAAGATTCTAAAAGGAGAGCTGAAGAGGGGCCTAGAGTCTTATTGCCGAGTAGTATTGGTTCTCACCGATCGGTTGTGACATTAGATGGGTTGCTGGCGGTGGCGCTCACTTTAAAAGGTGCCAAAGTAGAATTTTTATTATGTGATGGGCAGCTACCAGGTTGTGAGGTCGATATTTATGAAACTAATATACATGATTTAGATAAATTTTCTCAAGAAGGTAACTCTAAATCCCTTTGTAAGGATTGTTTTAAAAAGGGTTACGATACTTATTTAGGTCTAGGGTTGACAGTTCATCGTTATTCAGATTTTTTAAGTGAAGAAGAAATAAAAAAATCCAAAGAAATGGCGGCAGAGTTAAAGAGAGAGGAAATTCGAAGCTATCTTTGTGATGGAATTAGAGTCGGAGAGCAGAGTTATGCAGGGGTTATGCGTTTTTTAATAAAAGGAAGCGTGGATGAAACACCCGCAATGGACAAGGTTCTTAGGCGATATGTAGAAGGTGGGATAAGGACAAAATGGGTGTTGGATAAAGTCTTAGAAAAGAACGATTACACCTCTATTAGCTTCCATCATGGTATATATGTTCCTCAAGGCGTGATAGGAGAAGTTGCTAGAAAAGCCAATGTCCCTGTGGTTAATTGGTCTGTGGCATATAAGAGTCAATGTTTTATTTTTAGCCATGATAATCATTATCATTTAACAAAATTACTTGAGCCTGTTTCAAAATGGGAGAATATTCATTGGACAGAGGAAAGAGCAAATCGAATTAAAGACTATTTAAAGAGTAGGATTAATGGAAGTCGAGATTGGGTAAAGTATAATGAAAACCCTCGAGAAAATAAAAGTGAGGTTGAAAAGGAGTTAGGAGTTGACTTCTCAAAACCTTGTGTAGCTTTATTGACAAATGTAACGTGGGACGCTCAAATTGTTTATCCATCAAAAGCCTTTCCCGATATGTTAGAGTGGATCTATGAGACAATAGAATACTTTTCTACAAGGAAGGAACTTCAATTAATTATTCGTGTACATCCTGCTGAAATTCGTGGAACGATGTTAAGTCGAGAGAATGCGAAAAATAAAATAAGAGAACGATTTGAAAAAATACCTGATAATGTTTTTATCATTGGGCCAGAAAGTACAATTAGTACCTATATGCTTACCGATATATGTAATGCTACATTAATTTATAGAACAAAAACAGGAGTGGAAATCGCTGCTGTAGGTTCTCAAGTTATAGTAGCAGGTGAGGCATGGATAAAAAATAAAGGAATTTCTATTGATGTAAGTACTCGAGAGATGTATTTAGAGGAACTGGATAAATTGCCCTACTTAGAGGCTATGGATTCAAAAAAAGTAGAAAGGGCTTTAAAATACGCTTATGATTATTTTTTTCGAACCATAATAAAGATAAATAGTATTACCCCATTTATGGATAAACCAGGGTACACTGTTGAGAAGTTAAATTTAAAAGGTATAGAACAAGGCTCCGATCCTGGATTAGATGCAGTTTGTCGAGGGATATTAGAAAAGGCTGACTTTAGGTATGATGAATTAAACGATAAGGAAGAAACGTGATATGAGTGAATGTTATCTGTGTAAAAGTAAAGACTTAAAGGTGATACAGGATACTCTAAGGCATAACGTAGAGAGAAAAGTGCTTCGGTGTTCCTCTTGTGAGTTAAACTTTTTGGAACCTCGAAAAACACATTTGCAAAAATATTATGATTCTGATTATCGCAAACTTTATACTCCTGTATTGGGGCAATCACTAAATTGTCAAGAACTGTTTGATATTAGTATTGATTATCAAAAAGAGCGAATTAAAGAAATAAGCCCTTACTTAAAAAAGGATATGAAGGTTTTAGATGTGGGATGCTCGGTAGGGTACTTTTTACATACTCTAAAACCATTAGTTAAGGAATGTGTGGGTATAGAATTTAATACAGAACATGCGGAATATGTCAATGAAGTACTTAAAATAAAAGTTTATACTGAATCCATCGAGAAGCTAAATTTTCCTGAAGAAACATTTGATATGATTACTGCCTATCAGGTGTTTGAACATGTGGAAGATCCCTTAATATTTTTAGAAAATCTAAAAAAATATTTAAAACCAAATGGGGTGCTAGTGTTAGAGGTACCTAATCTCAATGACGTTTTGATTTCGCAAGTAAACCATCAGAAGTACCAAGACTTTTGGTATAGAGACCCCCATGTTTTTAATTACTCTTCTCATACCTTAAAGAAAATGACTGAAGCTGCTGGGTTTAAAGGAGAGAGTAAAAGTATTACACGTTATAGCTTACTGAATCACTTGCATTGGAAAATGACGGGAAGGCCTCAAGCTTCTGTTGTGGAAGGGACTTCTGTGCCTTTATATGTAGAGGGAAACCCTAAGGACAAAAGTGCACAAGAGGCGCTTAATTCATGGTTTGCAAAAGCAGATGAAGAATACAGAAGCATATTAAAACAATTTGACTTAGGTTCGGCACTTTTATATGTAGGAAGAAAGTCTTAAAAACTGAAGAATATGGTATGCTTTTTACTTCTTCTCAAAAGCCAACACTGTGAGATCATCAAATTGCCGCTGACCATCTACGAATTTATTGACATCCTTTAAGACGTTATCAATTAATTGATCGGGATGTGAGTCTTTTGTTTTATTTAGAGAAGCAATGAGCCTTTTGATTCCATAGGTTTCTTTTTGAGAATTCATGGCTTCATCTAACCCGTCGGTGTAAGCAAGAAACCGGTCTCCCGATTTAAGAGGGACTTCTACTTCTTCGAGAACAGATTCAAAGCTTTTTCCTGGCAGTAATCCAATTGCTAAGCCCTCTGAAGGGATGGGAATGGGAACCTGGGGGGAAAGATTGAAGGATAAGAGTAAGGGGTGTCCTGCTCGACAGAAATTCATGGAATGGGAGTCCTTGTGAATCACAATAACCATACAGGTGATAAAAGAGTGCTCTCTTTCTAAATCAGGCCCCAAAAGTAAATTAACAGCATGGAGTAATTTTTTAGAAGAACTTATTCTCCGTCCCTCTGCCCGAATAGCACTTCGTAAGCTCGTCATGACTAAGGCTGCAGGGACTCCTTTTCCGCAAACATCGGCAATAGCAATCACCCAGTCACCTTGCTCATTTTGAAAGTAATCGAGGTAATCTCCTCCTACTTCATTTGCTGGCATACAAATTCCTTTAATTGCAATTTCAGGGATGGAAGGAGCTTCTGGGGTGTATTTTTGTTGTAATTTACGAGCAACTTCTAGCTCACTTTCAATTCTTACTTTAATCTCAAGATCTAAATAATGGTTGGCGTTATCAAGGGCAACTGCCATTTGTGAAGCAAGGGTGTTGAGCATTGATTCTTCTTTAACCAATTCAGTACCTTTTTCAAGTGTGTTAAATATTTGCAGACATCCAATTAATGATTGATTGATGCAAAGGGGAACAAAGAGGCAATGGGGTAGTTGATCAAGCTCTGATGAAAGAGCATTTGAAATTTCTGGTGCAGATAGCCAATACTCTCGGTATGAAATTTCTTGACACATAGAGGTTCGACTGATTTCAATTAAGTCAAGGCTCAATTGAGAAGGTGTTTTTTGTGAAAGAATGCTGGTTTGGTGAATGGGGATAACCATATTTTCTTTGAATTCGCAAAGAACAATTTGTCCTGCAGGAGCTCTTTCAACAAAAGTTTTAAAGATTGCAGAGAGAACATCATCTCTTTTGATGAGCTGTGAGAAATATTGACTTTTTTTATTTAAATAATTGAGTTGTTCAACCTTTATTTCAAGTCCATCGTTGGATTCTTTTAACTCTAGTGTTCTTTCTAAAACCTTTTGTTCTAGAATATCATTAGTTCTCTTTAATTTTTTTTCGACCTTTTTGAGTTGAGAGATATCTTTTGAAACCCCGACAATAAACTTCTCTCCCGT
The DNA here is from genome assembly GCA_964557725.1 of uncultured Bifidobacteriales bacterium. Lineage (GTDB taxonomy): Bacteria > Fibrobacterota > Fibrobacteria > UBA11236 > JADFYW01 > CAZLBO01. Next base: position 12,279 of record CAZLBO010000031.1, read on the forward strand.
AGGACTAACATATAGTTTTTTGTGAGTTAAAATAGTTTGGAGCTCTCCCTTTTTATTGGTGAAACCTTCTTCATTGATGTCATCTTTACCTGTGGCGAAAACTTTTTCGTCTTTTTCCCAAAAAACGTCCGCTTGTTCTTTGGGAAAGTAATCATAATCTAATTTTCCAATAAGATTCTCTAAGGTTTCTCCTATGGCTTTGCAGCCCGCATCATTGTTAAAAAGGTAACGGTGTTCTCTGTCTTTTACAAAAACGTAATCACCAAGGTAGTTTAAAATTGTTTCATAAAACTCTTGTATATTGTTGCCTGTATTTAATCGATTAGAACGAATACTAGATGTTCGCCCAACAAGACAAAGGCATTCTTCTCCAGAAGGTAACAGGAGGTAGTTTGCGTTGAGGCGATAGCTGGTGGGTTGAGTGTCTTTTGAAAGAAAAACACCAACTCCTCCTATGGCACCATTTTTTTTGGCTTTCGCCCAGTAATCGCTCCATTGATCAGAGGCAATGTCTGTACGTATATCAAAAATACTAGAATTTAGAAGTTCTTTTTTTGATATGTTTAATGCAGTACAAGCCCCTTGATTTGCATTTTGAATTCTTCCCTGAGGGTTAATCCATAAAATCAAGTCTTGAATGTTTTCAATGGTAAATTTAAATAGGTCTGAGGTCATCATTGGGAAGCCCCCCTTTTTACAAACATTTGCTTAATTATACAGTATAAAAAAGAAAAAAGTAAATGGGAAGAAGGAGTAATGTGTTTTATCATGAGAGTTTTTTGGTTAAATACAGGATGAATGATTGTAAAAGAAGAGATTAGCACTTTCCCGTACAACATTCTTCTGAGCGGGTAAATTTACATAAGAGAACAGCTAAGAACGCTCCAATAAAGGGAGCGAGTAGGTAAATCCAGAGGGAAGTGAAGTGAAAAGATAAGAGGGCGGGTCCAAGGGAACGTGCAGGGTTCATGGATGCTCCACA
>CAZLBO010000032.1:0-13220 GCA_964557725.1 uncultured Bifidobacteriales bacterium
GGGGAAGCAATTCGACGAGAAATAATAATGGAAATTATAACTACTAAAAATACAGTGAGAAGTAATAATGCGAGGGCAATATTACGTTGTCTCTTTACGGAATAAAATACTTCTTGTTCTTCAATTTCGGCAATGATACCAAAGGTTACTCCTGTTAGATTGATTTGATTGAGAAAGCCTATAACAGGTTTATTATTTCTGCCTATATAAATAGGGTGGGTGGATGATGAAGTGACTTGAGAGGGGGAAGAAGAATGGGATGGATTCTTTAATTGATTCTTCCAATTTAATGTAAGTTCTGTTTCTACCTTGTATTTTTTGTTGAGGATTTCGTTAATTCCATTTTTTAATTGAGGATCAGAACGAAGAAGTAAATCAGACCCTACTAAGTAAAATTCTCCTGTTTCCCCCAAACCTGAATGATCATTCATTAGTTTGTTTAACAAGTTGCTTCCTAGTTGAAAGGCAATTAAGCCTATTTTATCGCCTTCATCATTTACAATCACTCGTGTTAAAAATCCGACATAATGTTGAGAGGGAGCGTATTGTTCGAGATCAGAAAAAACTGGTAAACCTGTTTTAAAGGCTTTTTGACAAGCTTGAGAAAGTCTGGTTTTTTTTAGCTCAGAGGTGATTAAATTTCCCCCCAGATCATCGTATTTTGAAACAGAGAATAAAATATTCATTTCCTGATCAATGAGCAAAATATCAAGGAAGTGGTAATCATCTCTCAGTTCTCTTAAATCGATTTCATGCCCGCCAGCCCCTGCAATTTCGAACCACTGATAATCTTTTACAAATTCTCCAATATTTTTTTGACTTTTTAAATAAGCACTTCTTAATTGAACAAGTAAGTTTCTGTTGGGTTGGCTCTTTGATTGAAAATTTAGATTTTGAATCTGATGTTGAAAGAAGTTTTGAATATTCTTTTTTTCACGAATCGTAATGGATTGGAGGTTCTCCCTATGGGTATTTGATAGGTTCTCATAGGAAATGTAATACCCAAGAATACTTACAAGGGTAACGGGAATAGTTGAAAGTAATAAAAACCAAAAAAGGAGGTTTCCTCCAATACTTCTTCTAAAAAGTTTATCTGTGATTTGTTTAGGCATTTATTGTTCTGTGAGGGATGTTCCAAAGTCTTCATTAGCAAACTGGTTAATATCTATTGGCTGTTTTAGAATGTTCCCGTCTACAGCGTATTTCATGATAAGGGCAAGTCCTTTTTTGTCTACGTTTAAATGTTTGTAATTAATCACATTTAAATCGACTCGCAGGCTTTGTACAATGGCCGCTTCATTGTGTTCGGGGATGTGTCTGCGTATCATGTCAGATATTTTTTTCAAGTCTTCTGGACTAGAACGGCGTGCTTTTTCAATATCTTGGCCTGCTTGATGAATAAAATAGTTAACTTCTTTAATTGCCTCTCGCTTGTGAGAAATGGCTTTATTAGTGGCTAATACAATACATTCAACATGGCCGTGCTTCCATGGCATAACATCCTTTGAATACCAAGCGACATAACCAAAACCCTTAGTTTCTACCACATCAGCCCAAGGGAGAGATTGGTCAAAAGCAGCATAGACTCCTCTACTATTATTTTTTTTGAGGTAAGAGGGGGATTTGGGTGGCGCGATAGAAATTGCAATGAGGTCTTTATCTTGCCCTTGTCCAATGCCGAGGGTTTTTCCGTGTTCACTCATAAATCGATACAGTACCGCTGTGTGAGTAGAGAGTAAATGAGGCATTCCACATTTGACGGGGTTTCCGTTCATGGCTTGTTTGGATTTGACAAAAGCATCGGCAATTTCTTGAGTGGGCTTTCTATCTATTCTTTTAGTCGGTAGGTTAAGATGACTTTTTACAAGGTCATTAATCGCTAAGGCATTGCCATCACGGTGCATCAAGCCAATCCATCGGAATATTTTATTCTCATTAAACATATCCATAGCCAAAGGGCTCATGACAAAAGAGAGGTCTGCTCTTCCTGCCATAAATTTGCTTCGTAATAAGTCCCAATTTTTCATTCTTTCGATAGTAAATTCGGCGTATTTCATTTGGTCACGGTACTTTTCATAAGCAATAATGGCCGCATAGTGGTCGGCTAAAGGGATGTAAAGTGCGTGAATAGGCTGTTTTTTTAATACAGGTTGATGATTCGTATCTTTACTATGTACGACAACCAAAAAGCTAAGTAGCAACAATCCAACAAGGGTGCTTTTTAACATTATATTCAACCTCTTTTAGGTAGCGAGACAAAGAAAAGTTTACAATTAGTGTAAGTATTTTCAATAGTAGATTAAAACGAGGAGGGGAGTCAAGCTACGATGGACTTTTTGGCACGAAATTCGTCCCTGTCCCCATTTGGTGCCAGGGACGCACGGTGCCAGGGACAAACTGTCCCTGGCACCAAAATAGCACCAAATACCAAATAGTACCCCAAAAACAGCTAATTTTGGCTTTCAATCCATTTTCGGCCGTTGACAAATGCTTGCAGCCAAGGTGTTGTGGCATGGTTTTGCTGTACTTCTGTAGTGTATGCCCATTGCCAAGGGAAAATAGCTCTTTCTAAATGGGGCATCATCGCTAGGTGGCGACCATCGGAGGAGGAGATGCCTGCCACATTGGATTCAGAACCATTGGGGTTGGCAGGGTAGCCTTTACCTGAATAGGTGAGGGCGACATGGGCTTTTTCTATTCCTTGAGGAAAAGAAAATTTTCCTTCTCCATGGGCGACCCAAATTCCTAATTGAGACTCTTCTAAGCCTTTAAATAGAATGGCTTTATTATCAGAGGGGATACTTACATTTAAAAAAGCACTTTCAAACTTACCAGAGTCATTGTGCTCCATTTCGGTAGTATCGTTTTCATCAATAAGCCCCAATAAACGCATGAGTTGACAACCATTGCAAACACCTAAACTTAATGTTTCTGGTCTTGCATAAAAGTTTTTGAGAACTGAGGCCGCAAGGGGATTGTATTTAAAGACTCCTGCCCAGCCACGCGCAGAACCTAAAACATCGGAATTTGAAAAGCCACCGCAAAAAACAAGGAAGCTGATATCTTCTAGGTTTTCTCTGCCCTCTGTAATATCGGTCATGGTTACATCTTTAACGTCAAAACCTGCGGCGTATAAGGCGTAGGCCATTTCTCTTTCTCCATTTGTTCCCTTTTCTCTTAGGATGGCGGCTTTTGTTTTTTGATCAGTAGGGGTAAGAGGGGGGAGACCTGTAAAAGTCTTGGGAAATTGATACTCTAATTTGTTTTTCGAGAAGTTTTCCCATCGATCATCAGCCAAAGCCTCAGGGACTTGAAATTTTTCTAATAGGTAAGAGGGTTTAAACCATGTTTGTCTTAGGCTATCTATACTTTGATTAAATTTAAAATCATTTGATGTGAGTGTAATCTCTTGGGAATCAAGGCTGACGGTACCTAGCTTAAAAGCTTCTATTTCAATTGTTTTAAATTTTTGAAGAACTTCGTTCACGTGTTCGTCGGCAATTTGAATCACTAACCCTGGTTTCTCACAAAAAAGCCAAGTGGCAAGGTCATCTGCTGTTTTTAGTAAAGGGATGGTTGGACTATCAATCAATACTCCTAAATCTCCTGCAAAAGCCATCTCTAATAAGGCAACAATCACTCCTCCAGAAGAAACATCTTGACCTGCTAAAATAAGCTTTTGATTGATTAAAGATTGAATGGTGTTGAAGGCATTAGCAAATTTTTCGGCACTTTCTACTGTGGGAGACACCTCACCTAAAACCCCTTGGGTTTGTGCTAAGCAACTTCCTCCTAAGTGATTCTCTTTGCTTCCAGAAAAATTAATGTAGAGTAAGTGAGAGTTTTTAATAGGCTTTAAATCGGGAGTGACTATTTTTTTAATATCGATACATTGTCCCATGGCAGAAACAATAACTGTACCAGGTGCTTTAACCACTTGCCCCGAAGGGTATTTTTGTGTCATGGAGAGAGAGTCTTTGCCTGTGGATATGTTAATATTTAAATCCATGGCAAATTCAGCGGCTTCTTCTACCGCGGCATAGAGTCTTGCATCTTCACCAGAGCTTTTACATGGCCACATCCAGTTGGCACTCAAAGTGACATCTCGTAAGCCTCCATTCATAGGTACAAAGATCAAATTAGTGAGGGATTCCGCAATGGCTAAAACTGACCCTGTGGCAGAATCGAGTAAAGCCGCTGCGGGGTTGTGTCCCATAGCAGTGGCAATGCCCTCTTTTCCTCTAAAGTCAATGGCCATAACTCCTGCACCGTGGAGGGGTAATTGAAGTGGCCCCACACATTGTTGTTGACCTACTTTACCAGAAACACTTCTATCTACTTTGTTGGTCAACCAGTCCTTACAGGCGACACCTTCGAGTTGAAGAACTTTATTTAAAGAATCCGAGAAGCTAGAGGCTTTACATAAAACCTTTTCGCCTTCAAATGTTTTAGTCGAATCGGTTAGCGTAGAGCGTGGAGGCTTTCCAAATAAAAACTCTAATTCAATATCAACAGCATTCTTTCCTGTAGAAGATTGCATGATAAACTTTTCATCTCCTGTGACTTCCCCAATCACATACAAAGGGGCTCTTTCTCTTTGGGCAATAGCTTTAAGTAAAGGAAGGTCTTTTTCTTTGACTACTAAACCCATGCGTTCTTGAGATTCATTGCCAACAATTTCTTTATCAGACAAACTGGGGTCACCTACGGGTAGTTTTGAAATATCAATGATTCCCCCAGGGCCTTCGATGAGTTCTGATAAACAATTGATATGTCCCCCAGCCCCGTGGTCATGTATAAGAACTACGGGGTTCTCTGTGGCTTCACATAAAGTTCGAATAACATTGTAAGCGCGTTTTTGCATTTCGGGATTAGAGCGTTGTACAGCATTGAGCTCTAAATCTTTTTCGGCCTTGCCTGTATCTAAGGAGCTGACAGCACTGCCTCCCATACCTATGCGATAGTTGTCTCCTCCAAGGAGAACAATTTTATCGCCTTTAACAGGTTTATCTTTAAGTGCATCACGTTTGTTAGCGTATCCAATGCCTCCTGCTAACATAATGGTTTTGTCAAAGCCATGGAGCTGTCCACGAGTTTCATTTTCAAAGGTAAGAAGCGAACCATTGATGAGTGGTTGTCCAAATTTGTTCCCAAAATCAGAAGCCCCGTTAGAGGCTTTCGTAAGTATTTCTTGCGGAGTTTGATAGAGCCATTCTCTTTGGTTGACTTTTTTCTCCCAACTCTGATTTCCCAATCGAGGGTAGCCTGTCATATAACAAGCGGTTCCTGCTAAGGGGTAACTTCCCTTACCACCTGCCATGCGATCCCGGATTTCTCCGCCTGCACCTGTGGCTGCTCCATTAAAGGGTTCAACAGTAGTGGGGAAGTTATGAGTTTCTGCTTTAAGAGAAAATACAGTTTCAATTGATTTTTTGTGAAAGTAGGAAGGTGCAGAACCATTTTGAGGCTTAAATTCCTCGGCAGTACAGCCTTCTGTAAAAGCTACATTGTCATCGTAATTGGTGACGATGTTTCCAGGAAATTGTTTGGTGGTTTCTTTAATCCATTTGAAAAGCGATTTTTCTTTGGTTTCTCCATCAATGACAAACTTTCCATTAAAAATTTTATGACGACAATGTTCACTATTGACTTGTGCAAAACCAAATAATTCGGAGTCTGTAAAGCCTCGTCCTTTTTCTTTGGCATAATCTTCAAGGTATTCAATTTCATCAGGGGAAAGAGCCAAACCCACTTTGGTGTTGTACTCTCTTATATTAGAAATAGTTTGGATAGGTTCAGGTTCACGTTCGTTTAAGAGGGTAGAATCATTGAGCCCCTGATACCTTTGCTGAAGCATAGGATCAAACTCAGTGCTGTTAGAAGCGGGTTTAAAACATTCAATCCGAATGATGCCTTCGACTCCTGCATTTTGGGCAATTTCCACAGCATTGGTCGACCAAGGGGTGACCATCTCTCTTCTTGGCCCTATAAATTCACCAGAAAGGCTTTCTTGATTTAACGGTTGAGCGTGGAGAAGCCAAGCGATTTTATCTAATTGTGTGTCAGAGAGAGTTATTTTGTGTTGTAGTAAATAGGTTTGGGTGGGATTTTGGAAAAAAGTGGTTTTCATTGCCTTTTATCGCCTCTTTAGTGTTTTATGATGTTCCTTATTTGTAGGCAAAAGTAGGATAGAGGGGGGGGGCTTTCAAGCTTATCTCTAGATTGAAGAGCGAAAAGTTACTGAAAATTTTGAATTGCCCACAAAGAGCCGTCAGGTTTTTCGTAAAATCCACAAGCGACTTTGGTGAAGCTCGTACTTGACATGTTTTTATAGTGCCCCACTTGTTCGAAAGGAGCGTTAGGGTTTTTCGCCAAAAGGTCTTTTTCATTCCACATGGACTCAAGGCATCGAGAAAGAACTTCGTCAACAGATCCCCAACCAGGGCATTCATTTTGGCCCATTTCACTACATACTCCAAATGCTCCATGGGCTTTTCCTGCTTCGGCATCACTTTTAGCCTGCCCGTCGGTACATTTCTCTTGATCTTCCCATCTTACAAGGGGTGGTTTTCCTTCTGTAGCCCTAAAATCATTAATACGATCCACACATTGTTGGTATCTAGCACTTTGTACGATTAGTCCTGATTCATCGTCGGGTACTGGGGATTTAGGGGTTTCTGTATACTCAATAGGGAGAATGCGGTTACTTTTACAGCTCGCCAAGTAGATTGAGGCTACTAAAAGTAAACAGGGAAAAAGTATTTTTTTAGTCAAAATAAAACTGCTCTGTTAATTGGAATCGTGGCTGACTTTTTCTTTTACCTGAAACTCCAAGTAAAACACTGCCCATAATAGAAAATTGAGAATTGTGATGGTAAATTAAGCCTGGTGCCACATCTATACTAAAGCGGTCGGCCATACTCCCCACTTGAGAAGCCATAGAAAAGTCTAATTCAACCGTTACCTTGTCTCCTATATACCATTGAGGTAGCCAGCCTAATTCAAAAGCTGTAATATCTGGCTCCCAGACCAATGCATCAAAAAGACCTAGTCTAAAGGTAAGGATTTCACCGAGACCCTCAATCATTAGGTGTTGATAGTTAACTGCCAGTGAGACACCGTCTCCAGCGTAATTAGAGACTCCCCACATTAGGTCTACTTGGAAGGATAATTCTGAACTGGCTTGGTATTTTCCACCGACTAAAAGGTGTCTGATATTATTGGGTTCTTTATTCCAACGACTCTTAACGCCAAAACCCAATTCAAAATCATCTAAGGGTGAAAAAATGTAATTGACAGGAACTCTTATTTTTTGGGGTGCTTTGTGAGAATAAAATTGCCCAAGAAGTAAAGACGATTCTCCGTCATTGTCATTATTTAGCTGAGGACGAAATTGAACAGAGGCCTCATGTAATGGACTTAAAGCCATCGTTGCAGAGAGGAACAGTGTTAGTGTGAGAATATAAATGGAATTAAATGTGTTCATTGCTTAAAAATAATTACAAAATGCACCTTTTTTTATTTATATACTAAAAAAAAGTAGCCCCTGTAGCTCAGCAGGATAGAGCACTCGTTTCCTAAATGAAAGATCCTGGTTCGAGTCCGGGCGGGGGTACTTTTTAAGTAATTCTTTGTCATGTCCTCATTATACATTTATTCAGGAGAAAGACACTAATTGTCATTACTTTTGAGTAAAAAGAGTTCTTGAAAAAGTTTACAAAAAAGAACTGTTTTTTGGTATAAATTGACGGGATCCAAAATAGTCAATGTAATTGATAGACCAGTGAAGCCAAGATCTATCGCTTTCACTTTTCCATTCATTGTATTTGTGAATGGATAAATCATACATAGCCTGAAACTTATTATACTTGTCGGTAAAGCGTGTTATCTCATGTGTATGTAGTTCATTTTCTTTGAACTTTTCATAAGGGTTTACGTATATTTTGATACGGTCTAATTTCCCGTCAATGGAACCATCATGTCTTCGGTCTTCAAAGACAATATCTAACCGATCCCGCTTTGTTTTATCAAGGGTATATTTCCGTCCAAAAGAAAGGGTGAGTCCTTCGTATTGTGCATCAATATCTTCGCTATTATGATAAAAAGTAAAGACCATTAAGGATTTATCTGCAAAAAGGTCTTGTACAAAATTTTGGTAATAAGCAGGAAAGGTCTCAATCGTTTCTTTTAGATTATCCTTAATCATATTAAGATACTCCCAATCTTCATTGGGAAAGAGTTTATGCGTCCGAAAGTTATTTACACCGTATTTATTCCAAGCCCTTGACCAACCGAGCTTCTTCTTCATCCTTTTATTTTCTAGTATATTCATCAGTTTTCGCAATAGGAAATTAGGCTGCTTTTGTTGATTAAGTTCTTGCATGAGAGCTGGCATACTTAAGTCTTTCGCATCAATGGAGCCTTTATCCAAGGTAATTGTCCTATTTTTCTCGATTGTGGTCATATTTACTCCTTGCGTTTCTTTTCTTTATTGAGTTTATTTTATTCAGGGGTAAAATGTCAAGCAAGTAGGGCTAAATATCTTTTCCAAGGTCATTCGGGGATATTAGAAGCTTAAATGAGTCTTCTTCCGTTATTTCAGCTGGTCTGGAATCCTCCCAGAATTTATTTAAGCCCATTTTATCATCAAATTCATGGCCTATTGGGAAATTAATTTTTAGTTTAAGGAGAGGGGATCTGGGATAATGAAGTCTATCCTTATCTTTATTTAAAATTAGCTTAGCACGGAACCGTTAAGTTACATCAAATCGAAACTACCCATTTATTTGTGAAGGAGATAAAATGGAACCGTATAGTTGCGAACGAAAAGAACTCATCGAATATCTTGAAGGGTATATTATTGAGTACGATTCGTATGACACTGACACTTTACAAGCATTATCCCATGCGGGAACTTGTATTGCATTATTAAAAACAGGATTAGCTTTTAAAGTGCTCCAAGATGATGAGTATGAAAGCGCTGTGGATCATTTATTGTTTGATGGGCAAGAAGGCTACGACGAAAAAGTCTTTTGGATTGTCTTTTCTCGTGATAGTAAATTCTTAAACGATGAACATGAAATGAGCTATTACTTTACCATCCGAAATTTAGAAGCAGTGGCTTAAGGCTACTTTACTGGGACTATTTTCGGATAGCCTCTATTAAGAGGCTTAGTTTTCTGTACCCTTTCGCAAGGGAATGTGAGGAGATGGTAGCTCCTGAAACTCCGTTAATGGCTTTGCCTATGACGAATGAGGAATCCTTGTTCCGTCCTGAAAATTGTTGATTCCACCGGGGGTTGGCTACTGCGCCTCCCACGGGTTCTCTGTATTTAATAATTTCCGAATGCAGAATGTGTCCTGTGGGCTCAAAGAAAATCAGAAAAGTAATCGGCAGGGATTTCCCCAAAACGTTATCGAGTAAGGCGTATCCAATCACACTGTCTTTTTTTTCTACAGTCCATAAGTAAACAAAGCTTTTAAAAAACCGCTGCTTTACGGTTCGTTCAATCTTTGTTTTGAGAGTGGGGGAGAGCTGGTATTTTTTAAACGTGAGTTTAGCTTGTTGGCCATAATAGTTTTGAATAACTTCTGTCGCCTCATCCTTTATAGAAGAGGCGAATAGTGGAAAGGTGATCCAGAGAATAAGAACTGTTATTTTTAAATGGGTGGTCATGATTGTACTCATTTTAAAACATATACCCTGCACCTAAATTAATTATCGTACTTTTTTTATCATCCACACCCTTTGTTTCTATTCCATAATCGGCTTTAAAAACAACTTGGGGTATCGGAGCAAAGTGTAACCCAAATTGGATTTCCGAAACCTGTTTTTCTTCTTCTGCCTTGCCTCCGCCCTTTACAGAAGAATTAACATTGTATTGACTCCAATGGAAAAAGGGGTAGAGTTTTCCTTTTTTCATAAAGAATTGTCCCACATTGTATCCTATCTGTGTATAAGCACCCAAAGAGCCTTCTAAGCTTCCTGGGGCAGAACTAAATGGGGAATAACTCACAGTTCCTACTTCTCCTGTGGCGATGATTTGGTTGGCATCATACCGTACATGGCCTTCTATTAAATTAGCAGATTCAAAGGCTTGATCGCCATTGCTAAACATTAAATGATTTCGGGAAAAAGACGCCCCAGCCTTAAGGCCTGGTAAGCCTATATAATCGACTCGACCATTTACAAGGACGTTTTCTAAAGAGGCTTTATAACCCTTTTGACGGCCGTCTCGGAGTCCATTGGCAAATTGGGATGAGTTTAAACCTTCCATGATCACCACTTTATAGTCTATGGAGGATATCATTCCCGTGGCGGCAATTCCGTTTCCAAACCAAGTGGTGGGGATAATTCTTTTATTGTAATTGGGCCTTTCTGTGCCAAAAAAGAGGGGCGGTTCGTGTCCTTCGTTAATTAAGCCAACGGAAGGGAGTAAGACACCTACTTGTAGATTAAGAGCTTTAGAATGCCGCCAGTTGAGGTAAGCTTGTTCCAGTTCTAGTTCGCCTTTATCATCTGTGACAAAATTATGCTCTAACTCGACTTCTGATTTAAAAGACCACTCAGGTGTCCAAGCGTATCCGTAAAACAGGACAAAGCGATGAAAGTCAAGTTTAGCCTCTACTTTGCCTTTTTCAGGGTTTTTATAGTTAAGGTGGAGCTCTCCATAGCCTCCAAAGGTTGATTTGGCTTCAAAAAATTCATCATTTGAGGCTTTTTGTGGTTTTGTACTGGATAAGCCCCATTGCATCAAAAGCCCTGTGGCGAGTAGTAATGTCTGTATTTTGTTTCTCATGAACTGTTCTCCTTTAAGAGTAAACTAAGATTAAGATTTAGTCTCAATCTACTATTGATTAAAAAGGATGTCAAGAAGGAGTTAAAAATAAAGCCTTGTCATATTGGCAGATTAAGAATTTGCTCCTCAGTGGTTTAATGAGAAATACTTGAAATCGTGAGGGAATAAGGAAACAATGGAGAGATAGGGGAAATAGGGGAATCGTCGAGTACATGGGGATACATGAATTCAAACAAGAAGTAAAGGAATCTCAAGCACATACGAGAACCTATATAAATAACCATTCATTTAATCGAAAATGGTCGGGGACAACAAACCCTACTTCTTTTAAAATGGTGCATCAACAACAACAGCAATTGAGTGAGTCATTACACCCTAAGTGGGAGGACCTTTCTAAACTAAAGATTTTAGACTTTGGGTGTGGTAAGGGGTTTCGATTAAAATGGTGTGAGCAAATGGGTGCAAACAACAAAAATCTATATGGAATTGATGTGAGTGAAGAACACATTAATGAGGGGCAAAACCTTTATCCAAACTTAAATATAAAACCATATAATGGGCATGATATAGACTTTGAAGATGGTTACTTTGATTTAATTATGTGTTGGGTTGTGTTTTCAGCGATTCCAAATGAAGAGTATCGAAAGTACATAGCGAATAAATTATATAGCAAACTTTCTAAAGGTGGTTATATTTTTTGGTGGGATTTGCCACGTATGGTTATTCCTAGTGAAAAGGGACAACCAAATAAACATGAACTTTTATGGCCAAATTTGCACCCAGATCTAAAGGGCATTAGTCAAAATTCTAAACCAAGTGAGGGAATAAGAGGCTTAAGAGGACTGAAAAAAATAATTTCACCACTTGTTGATTCCTTAGCCTACCCCGATTCCCATGTGTGTGGATTACTGGGCCCAAAGTACTAGAGTATTTAGGCAAAGGAACAGTTATCATAATCAATCGAAGATAATTATTTACACTTATGGTTTGGAAGGAACACTGTACTTTTTTCCATTTATTCTTCTCATTGAATTAAAAATAATTTGATTATTATAAAATAGCCCCTCTTTTTTAAAAAGTAAATTTGAGAACTTCACTTTTGGCAATACAGGAGTTATGGAAGTTGGAAAAAAGGCTTCGGGTTTCCGTGAACGGCCAAGTGCATAGATTGTGTCTTTATAGGTAACAGCAGCAAAGCCATGACGGGCGCGTTGCATACTTGAAGTTGGACTCCATTGCTTTGTGGTAGGGTCGTAAACTTCCACAAGATCAAACATCCCTGGCCATTCTCCTCCTAATACATATATCTTTTTATTAGCGGCTACCATACTTACTCCGCTTCTTGCTGTAGGGATATCGGGTAGAGTGTACCATGTATTGCTGGTGGGTGAGTATGCTTCAAAGGTTTTTATACTTTTATTTGAGTTCCCACTTTCTCGTCCTACAGCTACATAGATGAGCGAATCTAGCACGGCAATTCCCAAATGCTCTCGTTTGGTTGGCATAGGTGCACGTTCACGCCATGTATTATTAACGGGGTCATATTCTTGAACTAAACCTAAAACTACACCATTTGTATCTGTTCCGCCAATTACATAGAGCTTATTTTCAAAAGATACGACCCCTGCAGCAGCAGTGGAGTGAGGGATAGGTTTGACTAAGGAACGCCATTTATTTGTAAGTGGATTATAAACGAATGAATGTTTTGAGCCTAACCAAGGGGCTTTACCTTGCCGAGATTGTCTGTGGTCGCAACCTCCTAGTATATAGAGTTCCCCTCCTATTGCTCCCATATTTGCGTGATGAAGTCCAACGGGCATTGGGGGGATACTATCCCATGTATCAATATTAGGTTGGTAAGTTAGCATAAGTGTTGAAACGTCAGATAATCCAAGTCCTCCACCTACAACTATTTTATCCCCAAGGAGTGCTCCACTCATTTCACTAAATACATATGGCATATCAGCTCGATCCTGCCAGGTGCCAGCTTTCCATTGTGCGTAAAGGCTAGAATTAAAGGAGAGGAGTAAATAAAAAAGGACGACTTGATGAAATTTAAAAGAATAGAGTAACAAGTGAATAACCTTTTTGATTTAGTGACTAATATACTTTTCCTTAATTTACTTACAAGGCAAAAATCGAACGGCTGATTCCATTTCTTCAATGACCTCTTTAAGGGCTGTAATTACTTTTTTAACCTCTGCCATGGTATTTATCGAAGAAAAAGAGAATCGAACGGAACAGTGCGCTTCTTCTTCTGTTCTGCCCATAGCTAATAAAACATGGGTGGGTTCTGTGGAACCTGATTTACAAGCGGAGCCAGAAGAAAGAGCAATTCCTTTTTGACTTAAAGCGAGTACAAGAGATTCCCCTCTTAAATTAGGAAGGGTAAGATTCGATGTATTGGAAACTCGACAGTTA
>CAZLBO010000033.1:0-13011 GCA_964557725.1 uncultured Bifidobacteriales bacterium
GCCCATGGGTTTGTGGTTTTGAGCAATGAAGCCTTTTTTAATTATAAATGTACGGAATTTTACGATCCTTCTAATGAGCATTGTCTTCTTTGGAATGACCCTGCTTTGGGGATTGATTGGAAAACAGATTCGCCCTTGCTTTCGGAAAAAGATGAAAAGGGGCTTCTTTTAAAAGATATTCCAGAAGAGGAATTGCCTATTTAGTAAGTTTAATGGTAAGGTAGTGACTCGGAGGTCACTATGAACCAATACGCTCATTTTAGGAATGTCAAAATTGTCTGTACTATTGGACCCAGTTCCAATACTCATGAACGAATAACACAGCTGGTATTAGCGGGGATGAATGTCGCCCGTTTAAACTTTTCTCATGGGAATCATCGAGATCACCAAAAAGTGATTAAAATCATTAGAAAGGTCTCACAGGAGTTAAAAACCCCTGTAGCTATTTTACAAGATTTACAAGGGCCTAAAATTCGTGTAGGTAAGTTCAAAAAAGGTTCGATTCAACTGGTAGAAAACAAAAAGTTTATTCTCACAACGGATTCTGTCATGGGAACAGAACAAAAAGCCTCGGTCTCTTACCCCTCCTTTTATAAAGATGTAAGAGAAGGGCAAAGTATTTTGTTGGATGATGGATTGCTTAATCTACAAGTAGAAAAAATTGTGGAAAGGGATGTTCATTGCCGAGTGGTGATAGGTGGGATTTTAAAAAACAATAAAGGTTTGAATATCCCCGATTCTATTCTTTCGGTAGAAACCCTCACAGAAAAAGATTGGAAGGATTTAGAGTTTGGCTTAAAGGCAGATGTAGATTACATCGCTCTTTCCTTTGTGCAGAGTTATTTAGATGTGGTGTTTATTAAAAAAGTAATTGCAGGCAAGGGCAAGCGCACTCCTGTAATCGCTAAAATTGAAAAACCACAAGCCGTGGACGATTTAGAAAATATTATTAAACATGCCGATGGTGCCATGGTCGCTCGGGGAGATTTAGGCGTGGAGATGCTCCCGGAAGAAGTCCCACACATTCAAAAACAAATTATTCAGGTTTGTAACCGAAGTGGCAAGCCTGTGATTACGGCGACTCAAATGTTGGAGTCCATGATATACAATGTGCGCCCCACTCGAGCAGAAGCGTCTGATGTGGCCAACGCTGTTTTAGATGGGACAGATGCCGTGATGCTTTCTGCAGAAACAGCATCGGGGAATTACCCTATTGAAACCGTTAAAACCATGCATAATATTATTTCAATTACAGAAAAAAAGATGGAGGCCTCTCCAGAAAGAAATAGAGTAAACCGAAAGGAACTTGATTCTGTTTCAAAAGCGGTGTGTCATTCTACTTGTCAAGTGGCGGAAGTGGTAAATGCCAAAGCTATTTTGTGTTTGACTTTGTATGGAACCATTGCACGCACACTTTCAAAGTTTAGACCTTCAAAACCCATTTTAGCAATTTCTAGTAATCAGCAGACCATTCAACGGTTGGCGTTGATCTGGGGTGTTTTTCCTTTACCTTATTGTGATTTGTCGGGGAGTTTAGAGGAGGCCATTGAGGAGCTGAATGATTTATTAAAAAGTAATCAGATTGCTAAACCTAAGGACAACATTGTTTTGACCACTCGGATTCCTTTTAGAGAGCGAGGGTTGACTAACTCTTTTCAGGTGTTAGAGGTTAAATAAAACCACTAACAAAACTCTTTACTTTGGGCCAAACTGCTTCAATTCCTAACTCCTCTAGCCCCCCGGAACCTGTATATTTAGTTCTTGGAGATTGCGAGGAGATTGTTTTTAGGGGTTCTGTTTGGTTGCGAAGAACTAAGTGAAGGTTTTTGCCTTCGGAGTGATAAGGCCCTGTGCGTCCCTCATCCGAGGGGCCAAAAAAGGCGATACATCGTTTTTGGAGGGCTACGGAAAAGTGCATGAGTCCAGAATCATTTCCCACAAAAAATTGACTGCATTGAATTAAAGCCCCTAACTCACTTAATGATTTTGAAGAATAATTGAGGAGAGCCTCGGAGCAATCGGCAGCCACAGTCATTCTTAATTCTTCTTCTTCTGGCCCACCGATAAGAATACATTTTAATCCCCATTCATGATAAATGCGAAGAATGAGGTCAGCAAATTTGGGGGGAGCAAGCCTTTTCTTTTCCATTCCCCGTGGTAAACTGGAGCCAGGGTGACAGACAAAGTATTTTGCTTCCGTGAGATCCAGTGCCTCAGGGTGCGAGAGTGGAAAGGGAAAGATCAGCTGTTTATTTACGGGTTCCGTGTATTTTAAATAATGTTTTATAAGAGAGAGGTTTTGATCCACATCGTGGAGTTTTTGTAAGGGGTGGGAATAAGTTTGAATCCATGTGGGGATTTTTGCTTCTGGGTAAAGAAAGCCTCTTCGCTCAGAGAGGCCCGCTAAAAAAGTAAACAGACTGAACTTCCAATGAGAGGTGGGGAAGAGAGAGAGAGAGCAATGGATTCGCTCCTTTCTTAAATCCTTTAAGATTTTAAGCCCTTTTAACTTGGACTCCTTGTCGGGATCCCAACAGAAGATATGTTCAAACCATTCTCCTGCCTCGGCACATTGTTTGATTCCTGGCTTTAAAGCCAATAAAAAAAGGTTTTTTCGTCCTATTTGTTCCGAAAGAAGTTGAATGGCTGGTGTGGCCATAATAAAATTACCAAGCCCAATGGGCACGATGAGTAGTGTTTTTTTTGAATTTTCCATATCCTACAAAAATACTTATTTCTCTTTTTTAAATAAAATCTATTTTCACACTCCAAAATTAAGCGAAATCAAAGTAAAAAAGGGCTCTTTATCTTTAAATTAACGATTTTTATAAAAAAATAAGACACATAAAGGGGGCGAAAATTTAAAATAGCCACTTATCTTCTTTAATTATCACACTACATGGGTTAAAATAACCTATATTAGAAACTCGACAAATAAGGAAAACGGTAATGACAAACTTTATCAAATCACTGGTTATTTCAGGCCTGCTTATTTCTGGGTTACAAGCGTTTCCCTGTGATAATGCATACATCGCACAAAAAGCAAACTTACTTGTTTTACAAGGTAAGGATAGAAATAGCCTGAAGGTGATAGAAAATAAAGAATATAATAGTGTCAACTCTGCCCTTGGAGATTTAAATTCCATTAAAGGCAGTACAGGGGAGTATACAAAAGACACTGTTGTTCTTGAGTTTGAATCGACCTGTAATGCTTACTTGCCCCACCCAGCTAAGTTAGCGATAAGAAACCCTAGCACCTCTCAGTTTGAAGTAAAAGAAATGTCTATGTGGACACGATTTTACAGTGAAGTTAATATTGGAGACCCCGCTGTTTTATACAAGAATATTTACTTGATTAAAAATGATACAAATTCAGCTTTTAGAGATATGATGACCACCACTTCAAAGGGTGTCGTACAAGGAACTTATGGAACTTATATAAGAATTGACACAATTAAAGATGTTAATGGAACTAATAAAGGAGTCGCTTCTGCAACACTTGCTGTTGAATCGGTCAGTGATTCATCACATTTTTATAAGCTACATAATGGGGGACTTACGGCTGCTCTTACTACCCCCCAAACGGTGAGACAGTTGACGGTACAATTCCTTACAGTTACTTATGATACTACGCCTCCCACTCCTATTGTCCATCAAACAAAGGCTCTTGCTTCACGAATAAATATTTCGTACTTAAACGATAGAGTTCAGATTAAAGTTCCTGTTCAATCCATGGGGAAGGTAGAAACACTTAGTTTATTTACTCTTATGGGAAAGAAGATTAAAGAGATTCATTCCACTAACAATACTTTTGAATGGGACGGTACTTCTGAATGGGGTCAAAATATGCCTCGTGGAGTTTACCTTATGGAAGCAGACGGTAATGTTTTTGGAAAGATAGTGTATTCACGCAGTAGTCATTAGTAATTTAGTACCGTCATTCCAGCTCGTCTGGAATCCTTCGGTCTCTACTAGTCATTCCAGTCACGGTTTTGATTCCGGTCAAGCCGGAATGACGGGGTGTAATTCAGAGTGTCGGTACAAAATTCAGTCATTCCAGCTCGTCTGGAATCCTCTTTCTCTACATAGAATTTACAAATAAATTCCCCAGCGTCCTTTTTCTTGATGTAAAGAAATAGAATGCCCAAAAAGCAAACTCAAGTTTTCTGAAGTTAAAACAGAATCTATTCTTCCTGATCTCAATACCTCTCCTTCCTTTAACATCAGTACATGATTAAAAGGCTCTCGGATTTCCTCTACATGATGAGTAGCAAAAATTAAACAAGGGGGAGAAGGAAGAAGCTTCATATTTTCAAGTTGCTTTAGCATCAATTCACGGGCAACAGGATCGAGCCCTGCACAGGCCTCATCCAAAATCAATAGTTTGGGTTCGGTCATTAAAGCACGGGCAATACAGATAATTCTTTTTTCCCCTTGGCTCATTTCTCCAAAAAGCTTTTCTCCCAAATGAGAAATTCCAAAATCGGACATTAACTGAGAGACTTTTTTAAAATGTTCTGGCTCTGGCTTTTCAAACTGAACGCCAATGGTTCCTACACACCCAGATAAAACAAGAGAAGAGGCGGTTTCTTTTTCATTAAACCGTTTTTCTATATCGCTCCCGACCCAGCCAATTTTTCTTCTTAATTCAGCGATATCCCCTTCGCCAAACCGCCTTCCCATTAGAGAAATTTCTCCCTCTTGTGGCCAAAGAAAGGCCTGAATCATGGTGAGTAAACTACTTTTACCCGATCCATTAGGCCCTAAAATAATCCAATTTTCGCCTGAATTTATTTTTAAATTAAGGTTGTGTAATACCATTTTTTCATTGCGGTATAGAGTGACATCTTTTAAGTCTAAAACGGAAGAGGGCATATTTTTTACTTGTTGGCTATTGTGTATTAAGGTTCTTCATGGTATCAATCATCTGATTCATCAAAGCCTTTTCTTGGCATTCGCTAAAAGCATCCGATTGAATTTTATGAACAGTTTTAACATCATCAGAGCGTAGGGCACTTAAGCATTTGCTTCCTTTAAAAGACCATGAAAAGATGTTTCGAACCCCTTCATTATAAGCAGCATAAGTGGCCTCGGCAACACTTTCTTCATTGTTTTTGGCAATGGAAAAATTTTTCACCCATATCTGAGCTTCTTTATGATGTTCTTTTGTGACGGCTAATAATTCTTTACTGTAGTGATGATAGCTTTTTGAAATGTCGGCGGGGCGATCCCCGCGTTTCCAATAAGGTTTTAGTCCAAGTTCATCAATGGTGGGGAGGTCTGCAATTTCATCTAAAAAGCCGTACCCCCCTTTTTCATTTTTAACATCAAAGCAAACAGAGTTTCGCTTTCCCTTAACATGGGCTAGGCCTGTTATTTCTGATAAAAATTCAACAATGGTTCCTTTGCGAAAGCTTTCGACACTTTCGGTTAAGCCATTGGGCATGAGGTGACGGGTTTGTTTTCTAAAGATTTTTTGACAAGTATCGCAACGACAGCACCATCTATCTTCTTCTTCCTGAATATAAAAGCGAGGGTTGTCCCATAAAATGGTATCGGCCTCTGTTTCACAAACCGCTTCGACCCAGCTTCTCATATAAGTTCTAAAAGTCTCATTATTAATACAGGACGCAACCATTTTCTCGCCTCGGTTATCCACTTGGGACTGAACCGAATTTCCGGCAGAAAGTTCTGATAAGGCTTCGCCTGAAAAAACTTTACCCACACCCCATGTAGAAACATAGACCTGAAGCCCACATTCTTTGGAGATGGCAATAATCTCTTTCATGGTTTCTTGATGATACAAAAAATCTTCTTCTGAATAGGGGTGCAATACATGAGTATATCCCCCTGCAGCTAATTCTTCCATATCCTTGCGGACATGATCGACGTCTTTAACGCCACTATATGCGATACCTGTTTTCATATTCTAAGCCGAAAGGTAGAATTATCCGTGGAGACTCTACAAGTCTGCCTCTATAATCCTCCTTTTTTTATGGGAAGGGGGTTTTACTGTTTTTGCCAAAAAAAGTTACTTTTAACCCATGACTTTATCGAAAATAAACGTAGTGCTTTTTCAGCCAGAGATCCCCCCCAATACAGGGAATATCGCCCGATTATGTGTCTGTAATGACTTAAAACTTCATTTGATTCACCCATTAGGCTTTTCATTGGATAAAAAACAGGTAAAAAGAGCGGGTTTGGATTACTGGGAGCATCTTGAGCTTGAGGAATATGCTAATTGGTCGGCCTTTTTGCAGAAGCATAAGTCTTCGCCTCTTTTTTTCTTTTCTTCAAAGGCTCAGAAGTCTTTATGGGAAGTCACCTTTCCCCCTGAATGCTATTTGATATTTGGGTCGGAAACCAAGGGCTTTTCGAGGGAGATCACGGAAGATTTTAAAGATTGCCTTGTGACTCTCCCCATGGAAGGAAAAAACGCAAGGTGCTTAAATCTAAGCACTTCCGCAGGTATAGGGGTTTATGAAGCCCTCCGACAACATCGGAATCTTGGCTGCTTGTCTTAGCCTTTAGGAGAGGAGGACTCTCCGTAATAGGCTTTAGACCATTGAGGGCTTTGACATTCTAAAAAGCAATGCTCTAATAACTCTATCCAATCGGCCTTTTTAAAACCTTTTTGGAGATAGAATACGCCACTACTTTTTTGAAAGGTATCCTTAGGGGAGGCTAACTCCACCACCCAGCATTCGGGGATACAATCACTAATCATAGACGAAAAGTGCTCAATACCAGTAGCGGTAATTGAGCGATCCACTACGATTAACTCGGGGGGATTGCCAATTTTGAGGGGTTTTTCCAAGCTTGATAAGGCGTTTTCAAAACCACTGGTTCGGATAATGGTGTCTATTCCTAATTCACGGTTTTCATTGAGCCAGTCTAAAGTCCATCGGCAAACACGGGTGCTAAAAGGAGACTCTTTGCCTACCCAAACAATATGTTTTGACGGAGGAGAGGGGGGGGTATTTTCTTTCACTGTATTCTTCTGTTTCCTTCACAAATCTGATAAAATAAAAATCAATTCACTATTTTTACCCAAAGGGCAAACAAGCCTTCCTTTTTCAAGCCACTTGAATCAGGAATTTCTAGCTTATGATTTCAATACAGATAAACTAAATTTTCAGAGGATTGATGCTAGAAAAACCTCATTTTTTTTCGCAGGGAAGAGAGTTCTCTCTTATTGAGTCCCTTTTTTCAAAAGAAAAGTTCACTTCCAAAGTTTTAGGGGATGACGGGTACATCCTTATGCAAAACAAGGAAAAATGGGCTATTTCCTCAGATATTAGCCTTGAAGGCACTCATTATCGGCTAGATTGGTCAAGTCCACAGGTGGCTTTAGAAAAAGCAATTTTATCTAATATTTCTGATATTAATGCGATGGGGGGTATTTGTTCTCATCTTTTTTTTAATCTATGTGCTCAAAAATCTTGGTCAAAAGCAATTTATAAGGCTTTACGCCAAGTTTTAGAAAAGATGGAGTCAAAATTCTCATTGGAAGTATCGGGTGGAGATACAGTTCTTTCAAAAGAAACCAGCTTTTTTTCTATCACTGCGATGGGGAGGGTTTGTGGGCAACCCTTATATCGTTCCCATGTAATTTCTGGTCACGGTGTTTATGTAACAGGGGTTTTAGGAAGATCGGCGGCAGGCTTGTCTTTGCTCAATCAGGAAGAAGGAGCTTGCAAAAAGAATCACTCCCTTTCTCAGCTTTTTCAAAAAGAATGTATAGAAACGCACCAACTCCCTCAAGTTCCTGTTGGAATAGGCCCTTTATTGGCTTCATTTAAGGGAAAAGTGGCTGCCATTGATATTAGTGATGGACTTTCTTCAGAACTGTGGCATTTGTCTAAGCAATCGGGTTGTCAAATTAATGTGAATTGGAGTGATTTGCCCATGGCTCAAGAATTTAAGGATAAAGTAAAGCCTTCTCAGTTAAAAAAATGGGTTTTACACGGGGGAGAAGAGTATCAGCTTCTTTTTACGGGAAAATTTACCACAAGACAATTGCACCAGCTCAATCAAATTACTAGGATATACTGCATAGGTCAGGCTGTTAAGGGAAGAGGTGTTTATTTAACTGAAAATAACACCAAAAGAGTTTTGAAGCCAAGGGGATGGACTCACTAAAGCCCCGAGATAAAAATAAAATAAAGAGAGACTAAAATTGTATCCCAAAAATAAAGCAAAATTAGGCGAAATTTTATTAGCCCAAAATTACATTCAAGAGGATCAACTAGAGCACGCCCTTATCCAGCATCAGCAATCGGGTGTGAGTTTGGGAAAGGTTTTGGTGAGTCTTGGGTATATTAATGAAGAAGCTTTGAGTGCTGTTTTAGGGCGCCAAATTGAAATTTCTCAGAAAAAGCGAATTGGTGAGCTGCTTGTGGATCAAGGGTATATCGATAATGAGCAATTGGAAACGGCTCTTAATAAACAAAAGGAAGTGGATAAAAAATTAGGCTCGGTACTGGTTGATTTGGGCTACCTGACAGAAACAAAGTTATTAGAAGTGTTAGCGGCCCATTTAGACTTTCAACATGTGGTGTTAGAAAACTTTAATTTAGACCCCGAAGTAGTGGCTATTATGCCCGAGGAAATGGCTCGCTCTTATGTGGCCATAGCGCTTTACAAAAGAAATCGTATTCTTACAATTGCGATTGCGGATCCAACTAATTTGCGTTCGCTGGATCATATCGGTTTTAAAACGGGTTATAAAATTGAACCTGTTATAGCCACTGAGCAAGAGATTCTCTCTACAATTGATGGAGCCTATACAGATTCAGGAGAAGCCCTGGCAAAGTTATTAGGGGATTCTGATGATGAATTAGAAGTGATTGAAATAAGAGATGAAGATGAATCGAGTGTGAATGAAGAAGGCGCTCATGTGGTTAAAGTGGTTAATTTGATTGTGACAGAAGCCATTAGAAGGGGAGCTTCGGATATTCATTTAGAACCTCAAGAACATTATCTGCGTTTGCGTTATCGCATTGATGGTGAGTTATTAGAACGCAATCCAATTCCTAAATCGGTGATGAGCCAAGTGGTTTCTCGATTAAAAATATTGAGCGGAATGGATATTGCAGAACGAAGAAAGCCTCAGGATGGGCGTTTTACCATTCGTCAAAAAGGGCGAGAAGTGGATTTGCGTGTGAGTACCTTTCCCTGTCATCTAAGAGGTAGAGGGATTATTGAAAAAATAGTTTTGCGTATTCTCAATGCAGATGCGAGTAAAATTGATCTTAAAAAATTGGGTTTTACAAAGTCTACTTTTAATGAATTTTCTCGTTTAATCAATTTGCCTAACGGAATCATTTTAGTGACGGGGCCAACAGGAAGTGGTAAATCAAGTACTTTGTATTCCTGCATCAAACATGTCTCAAGCCCTAAGGTTAATATTGTGACTATGGAAGACCCTGTGGAACTCAATATTGCGGAGATTAATCAGGGGCAGATCAATAACGCGGCTGGCTTTACTTTTTCTGCTGGCATGAGAGCCATTTTAAGGCAAGATCCAGACATTATTATGTTGGGGGAAATGCGAGATCAAGAAACCGCACGTATGGCGATTCAAGCGTCTCTTACAGGCCATATGGTATATAGTACACTCCATACCAATGATTCCTCAGAGGCGTTTACACGTTTGCTTGACATGGGTTTAGAGCCCTTTTTAATTACGGCTTGTATTCGTGGGGTTTTAGCTCAGCGATTAGTCCGAAAAATTTGCGATAAGTGCAAGATAGAGATTATTCCTTCGGATGCTTTGCTAAAAAACATAGGGGTACGGGCAGGCACCCCATTTTACAAGGGAGAGGGTTGTTCGGCTTGTAATGATTCTGGTTATCGGGGGCGTTTAGGTATTTTTGAGCTGCTGGTTCCCGATGAAAAAATTTCTTCTATGGTATATAAAAATGCCTCTAGCGATGAGATTAAAGATTATGCGATTAAAGCGGGTAAGTTGACCACACTGAGAAGAGACGGTATTCAAAAAGCGGCTAGGGGTTTAACAACCTTAGAGCAAATTTTAAGTGCTTCCTAGTTGATTTTATTTATTATTCTTCGCTATCAACTTTAATTAAAGGGTTTCTTTGAAAAACTTAAAAGTATATTCTGTCTTGGCTGGTTTTGGGCTTCTTGTTTTTTTCGTTTTGTACGCTTTTGTCTTAGATATTAAAAGTGCTTATGAGCAAAAAGATTTAGTGGCTATTTTGGGGTATGATCCTGTTTCCTTTTTTGTGGAAGGGGAGCCTGTGATAGGGGTGGATGATTATACTTATGATTGGAATAAAACAACTTGGCATTTTTCTTCTGATAAGAACAAGCAACTTTTTGTCAAGAACCCTGCTGCCTACGCTCCACAGTTTGGCGGGAATTGTTCGTATTCTACTTCTTTGGGTAAAGAGCAACAAGGTTTACCTAAATACTGGCAAATCCGTGAGGGCAAGTTGTATTTCAATTCAAATATGGTGTCCCATTTTTTCTGGAAAACATTTTCAGGGCGTTTGCCTTTGGCTCATGTGGAATGGGAGAAGTTGATTAAGGCTAAGGAAGCTAAGAGGCTTTTGGAGTCAAACTAAAAAAGTATTGAGCCAATATTATTTTTTTGTTTAACGACTAAGAATCGTTTTTTTAATTCATGGTTATTTATTTCTAAGCGATATCTGTAATTACCATTTTCTTTTTGAATAAGCTGTCCCATTGAATTATAGACTTCAACGGAAAACAATTCTCCGTTGGTTGAATTTACCTCAATGGTAAATGGGGAAATTCTTTTAGTTTGAAAAAATCGGTTTGGAAGAGTATTGGTAATGTTCTTTATACTTGTGCCATTAACATTGTAAACAAATACTTTCCCTGTTTTATTTCCTATAAATACTTCGTTATTAAAAATTGAAACACCACTAATGTTTATGCCTTTAGCGAATGTCGGCGACCATTTTTCAGAATTTTTTGGGCGAATTGATAAGGCTGTTTTTGAAAGGTAAGTTTTTAATGAAGGAGAGTGTAAGTGAGCGATAAGGGTTCCGTTAACTTCCATAATAGAAAGGACTGCTAGATTATTAATTGTTTTTACAAATGGACTCCACACTTTTCCGCTGTCTATGGAATAGAAGGCCTCTCCATTTTCAAAGCCAATATGTAATGTATCGAGATGGGAGGTTAAACTAGTAACGTCTCCTTTTTCTGTTGGCCAATCTGTTTTGTTCCAGGTGTCTCCCGTATCGATACCACAAAATGAACGAACAGGTGCGTTATTGCTTGTCATGCATATGAATGGGTTCTTTACATTAAATGCAATATTATTACTTCCTTGGGTGACAAGGGTGTCCCAAGTACGACCTAAATTTTTTGAGCGAATTCCATTTATAATGATTAAGCTGTCTTTTACTAGAAATTGCTGGGAAACATCTATATAATATTTTGATGTGTCAGGTCCATCGGATTTTTTCTTCCAATTTATTCCGTCATCTGTTGAGGAGTAGATACGTCCATTTTTACCTATTCCATATAATACACCGTTATCTAGGGATAACCCATTAGTAAATTGGTTTGAAAATGTGCTCCATGTTATTCCACGATTATAAGTGATGTAATTATTACCACCAAAATAAATCAATAGTATCATTTTAGATTCATCTGCTAAAAATAAACGAGAAAGCATTCCATAAGCCCCTTTATTGTGCTTAGACCAATTGGAACCATTATCGACACTTATAAAAGGGCCTGTAGATGAGAAGGAAGCATAAAGAGTATCATCAATGGAACTTAACAGTTGTGCCCCACTCAAATCAATTGATGATTTAAGCGCCAGCCAATTTTGTCCCCAGTCAAGTGATTTATAAGTGCTGTCGAGAGAGTTTGCAATGACTGCATTGTCTGTACAGGCTAAACGGTAGCCATTATTTTTTGAAAGGCCAGGTATTGTAAAGGGTGTAAAAGTCTTTTTCGCTTGAGAATATTTCAACATAGCAAGAGGCTCTCCCCATTCACTTTTTTGTTCTCCATAAAACGTTTTATTACATTCAATAAAATTTCCAACAAAAAGAGAACCAGAAAGATTTAGCCATGTCATTCCAAAATCAATAGATTGTAAAAGTTGCATTTTATCCTTGTCAGCATACCAAAGAGTGTCGTTTCTAGCAAATAAACTACTTTTTGAGTGTCGGGAGTTTGTTTTTGGTAAGGGTATCCATTTGGCTGATGCGGAGTCTAATCGCATGATAGGGCCTTTTTCAAGTACAGCGTAAAGATACCTTCCTGTACTTATGATTTGCCAAATGTTTGTGGAGTCACTTAGGTTTTTACAATTCCATCGTTCTAAATTTTCATCTGACTGACAAATATCAGCTCCCATTCCCCCGGAATAATATTTCCCTTTAAAATAATCAATGTCGAGAATAGAATAGGTTCTATTTTTATTTGTAAAGACTTCTTTCCATACATTATCCACCCCTAATGCATAACTGTATAAGCCAAAAAGGAATGATTTATTTTGAACTTTTTTTACCGCTAAAAATCTACCTCCATCTGGAGAAATCTCCCTATTTTGACTATAAAGCGTACTTGAAAAAAGGAGGAAGAGTGTGAGTATTTGTTTGCGATAGTGCATAGGTTTTCTCCGTATTTCTTTTTTATTTTCGCCACCATTTTAAATCTAATTTTTTCCAATTAAGAAGTCTATAAAATGTGATTGATACTCCATGTTTAAAATAGTTTCTATTTTTGATTAGCGCTTACCCAACGAGGGGGGGGACTGTTTTGACTCATTTTTTTATTAAAAAAAATAGTTTAAATTTAAACCAACTAGATAATGGTAAGTGATCAGAAAAGAAAAACCCTTTGAATATAGGGAGAAAGAAATGTTTTTGAATTTATTGCTTTCTATTTCAACACCTATTAATGGGATGATGACAAATGCACCGACAATGAAGGCTATATTCCCATTTATTTGAAGTGAAATTAAAGGCATAGCGATTTTTTTATAAACTACTAATTTCG
>CAZLBO010000034.1:0-12908 GCA_964557725.1 uncultured Bifidobacteriales bacterium
CATCTGCTCTGAGAATCATTTGCTTTAATATTTTTCGGTTTGCAGAATCATATCGAGAGGTGTTAAACCCAAGGTTCTCTAAAGGGCCGACATCGGGAATGAGTAAATGATACTCTCCCTTTGGTTTTAAAAAAGGTAGGGTTTGTCCTAAACAAATGGTTTTTGTGGGGCGGGTTTTAAATAGGAAAAGAGGAAAGAGAACTTTTTTCCACCATCGAAAAGGGCGAGCCAAAACTACTTTGTTTGTCCAGTTCAAAGGTAAGGGGTCAGAATAGCTCTGTCGAGTGAGGAGAATAACATTCTCATGGGTAAAAATTTGGATGAGTGAACGGAGGTAAAGTCGAGTCACCCCCCCTAAACCGGAATCATTACTTAGGGCAAGGGCTTCGATTAAAATAGTCTTAGGTCTGTTTTTCAAAAAAAGTATTTTATTCTCTTGTTGGGTTGTTCTAGGGACTATTTTAACATTATTTTAAAACATTTAGCCAATAGGTCTTTAATTCTTTAATTAACGTAAAAGTTGTTCTTTTTTTGATATACCAAGCCGATTATATAGTGACACTAAATGGCGATCCCATTAAAAATGGGGCGATTCGCATATTAAACAACCGTATTGAGGAGGTGGGTACTCGTGAGCAGGTACAACCCGAAAATGGGGAGTTTGTGCGGGTACTTCCTGAAACCATCTTAATGCCTGGCTTGTTAAATAGTCATTGTCACCTTGAATTAGGGCATGTGCGAGGTTTACTTCCTGAAAAGGAATCTTACAGCATGTGGGTGGCACGTTTGCAACATTTTTTGGCGTCAACAGAAACAAAAGGCTATGAGGAAAATATTCGTTTAGGGGCGTTGGAATGTCTGCATTTTGGAACGACAACGGTTGTTGATATTGGAAACACTTTACAAAATTTTAAGATGTTGCCTAAGTCACCTATTCGTTCTTATTCTGTCTATGAGGCCTTGGGTTTACATCCAGAAAAAGGCCTAGATTATTTTAAAAAGTATTGGAAGCTCAGTCAGCAAAAACTCCGTGCTAAAATTCTACCTGAACGTTGTATGTTTTCTGTAGGGGCACACGCTCCTTATTCCTGTTCTCCAGAATTATTAAACTTTGTGGTTTCCGAATCTAAAAAGTTAGAGACTCCTTTTGTGATTCATGGAGCAGAAGGCTTAGAAGAACAAGAGTTGTTTGCAGAGGAAAAAGGCCGTTTATATGAGTTTTGTAAACGGCGTTACCCAAAAGTTCCCTATGAAAAAGGCAAAGAATCTCTAGAGTATTTGTTAGCTAACAATTGGTTACCTAATGGTTCTATTGTCGCCCATGGAAATACGATTAAAAGAGAAGTCGCAGTAGAATTAGCAAAGAGAAGTATCTCACTCGTTCATTGCCCTCGTAGTCGAGAGTTTTTTGGGCATCCTGAATTTCCCTTTGAAATGTGTTATAACGCAGGAGTCAATATATGTTTAGGAACAGACAGTTTAGCCTCTAATGATAATTACAACTTGTTTGATGAAATGGCAGAGTTTCGCCGAATCTATCCACAGATTGAATGTGAGAAAATCCTCGAACTGGTGACTCTTAATGGAGCCAAGGCAGTAGGGCGTGAACGAGAACTAGGCCGAATCGCAGAGGGTTATTTAGCTGATATCATAGGAATTCGACTTCATCATAATGAGGGAACGGATATATACGATGAGATTGTTTGTGAAGATCATGATGTAGAGTTTGTGTTAGTTGATGGAGAAGAGGTGATTATATGAAATATCAAATCTTTTTAAAGTTGAATTGCTGGTTTTGAGTTTAGAAAGAGAAGACATAAATTCTTTTTTTCAGTCAGAAGAAAGAGTATTGAATTGGGGAGTTGTGCCTGCAAGGCCTGATCCTCGTTCGCAGTATTTAAAAGAATGGGTCGAATCGGGTTACCATTCGGATTTACAGTACATGGAAAATAATCTATCTCAACGGATGGACATGACTCAAAAATACCCTTGGGCAAAATCAGTATTGTTATTTTCCTTTGCTTATAAACATCCTGTTTCTACGCCCCGTGACTCAGAATATAAGGTGGCAAGGTATGCACAAGACAGTGACTATCATTATTACTGTAAAGATATTCTGAAGCGATTAGAAGAACTTTTTAAAAAGGAAAATCAGCAGTTTTTTGGCTTTGTGGATTCTCACCCTATTTTTGAAAGAAGTTTGGCTTTGGAGGCTGGCTTGGGTTGGAGCGGAAAAAACTGTTGTACAATTCACCCGGATTATGGTTCTAGCTTTCTTTTGGCAGGGGCTTTAATCGATGTGGATTTAGTAGAACAAAATAAGCCACAAGGGGGGAATCATTTACCTGACTATTGTGGTTCTTGCACCCGCTGCATTGAGGCATGTCCCACAGATGCTTTTATTCAACCAGGGAGCTTAGATGCCAATAAATGTATCTCCTATTGGACAATAGAGAATAAAACATCCATTCCTAAAGCGGTGAGTCAAGAGTTAAAGGGCTGGGTTTTTGGCTGTGATATTTGTCAGGATGTTTGTCCTTGGAATATAAAATCTGCAAAAAGGAGAAAGGAACCCCCCCTTAAAACAGAATTTGATAAAACAGCTTTAGAGTGGCTTACCTTATTGAGAAAAGGGGGAGGCTTTCAGAGTGCTTTTAAGCATAGCTCCTTAACACGTGCAGGAAGAAAAAGAATGTTGCGCAATGTGGCCATTGTGATTGGAAATAAAAAGGATAGAGAATGTTTATCTTTGTTAAAAGAAATTAAAGCTGAAGAAGAAGATGAATTTGTTCTTCAGGAGCTTGAAACCACCCTATTAAAATTAGAGCAGGGAAAGGAAGAATAGATGATCTCATTATTGATGAAGATAATTTTAGGTGGCTATTTGGTTACGATTACTTTTTTATCGTTATCCACCTCGGAAGCAACTCTATCCATTAATATTTGGGATAAAGGTGCTCATTTTGGAGGCTACTTTGTTTTTGCTATTTTGTTAAAGTTGGCTTTTCACAAAATAAAGGGGTTAATGGCCTTTAGCATTTGCTTTGTATATTCCTTTTTGATGGAATGTATTCAATATTTTATTCCCGAACGTTGTTTTGAAGGGCTCGATTTAGTTGCCAATGGCATTGGGGTTTTGGGTGGCTTATTGGTTTATGGTGGCCTTAAATTTTTAGGAGAGAAACGATGGAAAAAGGTTATCAAATCTTAAAAAGGAGAAGGTCATTGAAAAATAATTTTATTATTTTGTTATTGCTTATAGGAGTCAATACTTGGTCTTTTAATGGGATACATGATCTTTCCTCCTATAGCCTGCTTCCTAGAGGGGTGTATAGTGGGCCTTATACTTTTGGAGTCGGAACTTATTTTACTCCTGGACAATCCCAAATAAATATTCCTATGAGCTTTAGTTTTACACCTACCCGTGGGTTAGAATTAGGGGCAGGGTTAAAATCAAGATGGGTAAATACTTCGAGTAACTTCCCATGGCTTATTTTTGGTCTTAAGTATAAACTTACCTCTCATACCCTTCTTACCAATGTACTATTGGGGACAAGTTCAAGTACAAGCAATGGTTTATCTGTGGGGCTTTACCGTCATCAAAGCATGAGTTCCCATTTTTCTTATCGCTATCAAGCAAAGTTGGGTTTTTTAAAGGCCTTAACTGATGATTCATGGATGGCTTTTGAGTTAGAGTTTTATCCCACACTTAAAATATTTAACCCCGTGTCTCTTGAGTTTGGAATAATAACTTCGAGTCAAGCAAATGAGTTTGAAGACCATTTTGCCTTAGACTTTCAACCTGGCATATTAGTGGGTATTGGACGGCAATCTCAAGTGGTAACCACAGTTGCTATAGGTGGGGTCGGAAGTCGTCAAGAAAATTTTCGAGTTCAAATGGTGATTCAAAAAACATTATAAATGTCATGGGCATCAGGTAGATGAATCCTTTAACCTATCAATTAGAGCTTTGGCATTTGCCTCTTGTTTTATGTGTGGGGGTTCTCGCCTCCATTGTCAATACTTTGGCAGGGGGAGGTTCTATATTAAGTTTACCCCTTTTTATTTTTCTGGGAATGCCTCAGGATTTTGCCCACGGCACAAATCGTATGGGGTTGATTTTTGGGGCAGGGAGTGCTTCTTGGACATTTTACAAACAAAAATATCTTAGGCCTCGTTTACTACTTCCTATGTTATTGCCTGTGGGCGTAGGTACGGCTTTGGGTACCTATTTAATGATGGACCTTTCTGATCGATATTTTAATCCGATTTTAGCGGGGGTACTCCTTGTTCTTGTTTTTTCTACAAAGATAAAAGGAGAAGGGGAGAGCCAAGGGACAGGGGAGTTAAAAGTGAGCTTTGTGAAGGCACAACTTATTTTTTTTGGTCTTGGATTATACGCGGGCTTTATTCAAGTGGGGGCTGGGTTGGTAATGATGTTTGTTTTTAGCCGAACACTCTCTCTTAATGTTTTTCAAATTAACGCCCTTAAAGGGTTTGTAGGTTTCTTCTTTTTAGTTTTATCTTTTGGGTTATTGTTGCTTAATGGAAAGGTCATTCTTTTACTTGGTATAGTCTTTGGGGTCGGGAGTACTATTGGTGGGGTATTAGGCACTCATTTACAGATAAAGAAAGGAATCGGTTGGGTGCGTATAGCCTTAAAAATAGCAGGGGGTGCATTAGCTCTCAAGTTATTGTGGAATTCTTTTGGGGGGTAAAAAAGGGTCGAGAAGGTTATTCATTTTCTGCCAGTGAATAAGTGGTGGCACGCCCCTGCCCGTTTCTTTTTAAAATGCCATTATGAGTTAAATGCTTTAAATCATTTTTAAGTGTAGCAAGTGAGACATAAGAGATAGTTTTTGAAATATCTGATATTTTCATTTGTTCTTTTTTGAGAATAAGGTCGAGAATAGATCTTTGTCTTTCTGTGAGATAGGTTTTGTTGTGAGAAAATTTAGTTAGCTTTTGATCGAGTTGTTTAGACAACTGTATGATGCAATCGAGAAAAAAAGAAAGCCATAAGCCGATGTTCTCTTGAGAAGTATTGCGGAGTTTTTGACAATCCATAAGTGCTTTGTAATAGTCTTTTTTTCTTTTTTCAATGATATGTTCAAAAGAAACAAATTGAACAAAATAATATTTATGACGGATCAATAATAAAGTGGTGAGTAGCCGAGACAACCTTCCATTTCCATCGTGAAAAGGGTGAATGGATAAAAATTCATACACAAAGGTTCCGATCACGATTAAGGGGTTAATGTTACTATTTTCTAACTCCTCATTTGTCCACAAGAGCAACTCTTCCATTTCTTTTGAAACCATGTGTGGTGCTGTCGTGGTGAAAATAGTTTTTTGAGTGCCATCAGGGTATTTAGCGACCACTTTATTGGATAGGTTTTTATACTCCCCTCTTTGGTGTGAATCTTTGGGTGAATATTTGAGTAATAAGGCGTGGAGTTGAAAGATGTACCGCTCAGATAATTCTATTTCAGCAAAATGTTCATGTAGTAACTCAAGGGTCTCCCAATAACCAATAGCTTCTTGTTCATCTCTTGTTTCCAGTTGATTGATCTCTAGGTTTTGGATTAGTACTTCAATTTCAGTATCGTTTAATTGGCTTCCTTCGATTCGGGTGGATGAGCCAATACTTTGGATTGTCGCAATATGGCGCAATTCATTGAGAAATGTTTTCTTTTCTAATTTTAAAAATTCCCATTTTCCCTGAAACTTTTCAATCAACCCAATTTGATGAGTGATTTGATGATTCAGAGAAGGGGAAAGAGATAGTTTTTTTTTGAGTTCCATAAATTATCCGTATTCTAGCCGTAAATTAGCCGTAAATTTAAATTATACGCTATTAATATATAAATTATCCGTATTCTAGCCGTAAATTAGCCGTAAATTTTTCAAAAGATAATAGGGTATCAATCCCATTTGATTTAAAAAGGGTTTAAAAGCCTGAAGGATCAGGCTAAAAAAGGTTGAGAAAGGGCTGAAAAAAGGGGTTTTAGCCTATGGGGCCGATTGTAAATTGCTCATTTTTTTACGGCGTTGCAATCTTACAAAGTTGTTTCGACGGAAGTCATTGCGGTGCTCGTCACAAAAACGGGGGTAAACGTATTGTTTCGGAAAGACTCGGATGCGATAGTTTTTGTCACAACCGTCTAGGCTACACAAAAATTCTAGCTCGAGAACTTCCATGTAATTGTGCTTAAAGACCATATTTTTAACATCAACTCGTTCAAATTCCTTTTTCTGGTACTTTGCACGATTCTTAATGTCTCGATGGAGTTCACAGTATTTGGCAATAGGGTGACCCCAAAACTCCCGTCCACATTGAGGGTATTGACACACTTTAAGCTTAATACGTTTTTTCTTTTTGTACTTTGGCAGCTGCATAGTTTTTTTTCTTTCCTCAATCTAGCCTAACTAGGCCATACATCCTACAGTTGATTAAAAATTGTCCTTAGCTTTTTTAATAAAAGCAAAAACCCCCAACACGATGGTAATATACATAAAAAAGGGGGAGTTACAAGTGGGAACTTTCTTGCGGAAATAGCTAGTTTTAGCCAATGTCAGAAAAAAATACCAAAAACTATGTCCTGAGTAAAAAGGGGAGGTTTTTAAAGTGTGAATTTAAGCTTCCTCACTTAACTTTGACCACCTCTCATATCAATGGAGGAATGTCCACTTTGCTCAAAGGCTTCCTTAATCACCAAAGTGTAGAAGGTGTAGGACATGATAGCCAGTTTGATAAAATCCATGGAATGGCTAAAAAAGATTATCACACAGAAGTTTGTGCGGAAGGGGGCTGTGAACCCACCACTTATGCCATGATGGGGACGGCAGCCAACATGCAATATGCTGTAGAGAAAACCGAAATTTTTGAAGAAATATCGGTGACTGCTGTTGTCACAGCAGGAGTAAAAGGCAATGCGGCTAGGGCAGGTGACCCTGCTAAATGGGATGAAAAAGAGGGCAAATGGAAAGAGGTCAACCCCCTTTCCGGAACCATCAATACCATTGTACTTGTAAATCAACCTCTTTCTCCTGCTGCCTTGAGTCGTGCCGTTGTTACAATGACAGAAGCGAAATCTGCGGCTTTAGAGGAGTTATCCATTGGCAGTAAATACTCATCGGGCTTAGCGACAGGCACAGGTACGGATCAATTTTGCATCGGGTCTGTGTTACAGGGAGAGCAACTTAAAACTTGGTCTGGCCATCACACGAGATTAGGGGAGTTGATGGGGCGAGCTGTTAAAAGTGCCACATTAGAGGCTTTGCGGTGGCAGAATGGGTTAGAGCAGAGTTACACACGGCATTTGTTTCACATTCTCGGCCGATTTGGTATCACAGAAAAAGCCTTAAAATTAGAGTTAGAAAAGCGAACGGGTGAGACGGCAAAACTTCTTCAAAAAAACGGGGAATCCATAGGTTATGATCCACAAGTAGCTTGCTTTGCTTGGTCATTGAGTATTTTATTGGATAAGATAAATTATGGTTCTATTCCACAACATATCGGAGATGAAATGATAACAAAACAATGTGCCTTATTAGTGGCAGGCCTCTCGGGAAATGAAAACCTCTTTTTGGAAGGAATTCAAAAAATATCAAATTCAGACTCCCTGATTGAGAAATTAACGGATGCATTAATATTAGGGTGGGCTGGTAAATGGGCTTAATTTATTCCAATATGGTTTGGGTCATGGTGGGTGCTGTTGTAGTCGATTTATTGATAGGAGACCCCCGTAGCCATTGGCATCCTGTGGTTGTCATAGGGCGAGTTCTTGCGAAAATTGAAAAGTTATTAAATAAAGACAAACCCGGCACTAAAAGAGGTGGGGTACTTTTATTTGTGGGGCTTCTTTTTTGCTTTTTACTTCCCTATGTATTGATTGAAGCTTGGATGCGCTCATTTGCTCCTTGGTTATCTACTCTTTTGCAAATAGGGGTCGGAGGCTTGTTATTGTCTACCCGTTCACTCATTGAACATGGAGTGGCTATTGCTAAAGCTTGTGATGAGAACCTCGCAGAAGGGCGGAAGGCCGCGGCTCATTTAGCAGGTCGAGATACGGATAAAATGAACACAGAAGATTGCCGTCGAGTGGCAGTGGAGAGTTTAAGTGAGAGTTTAGTGGATGGGGTTATCAGCCCTTTATTCTATCTTTTGTTATTGGGTATTCCTGGGATGTTAATCTTTAAAATAGTCAGTACCATGGATTCTATGGTGGGGTATAAATCGGATAAGTACCTTTCTTTTGGATGGTTCGGCGCTCGGCTTGACGATGTTTTGAATTGGATTCCCGCTCGGTTGACTTGGTTGCTTATGGTCTTGGTCTCTTGGGTGCACCCAGCTTTAAAGGGTAAAAAAGCTTGGGAAGTAGGCTTAAAGTACCATCATAAAATACCAGGCCCAAATTCAGGTTGGTCAGAGATGGCAGCAGCAGGAGCTTTAAACCTACAACTAGCAGGACCAATTTATAGAAACGGTGTTTGCGTTAATGAAGATTGGTTTGGCGATAAAGAAGCCACTCAGACATGCAGTGCTCAAAAAGTTTATCTAATGGTCAAAATAATTATAATGGTTACGGCACTATTTTGTTTTATAGGTGTATGGGCCTAATTGGTTATGGAGAATAGAAAACGTTAAACTTTAGTTTAAACCTTTTTTGCAAGAATAAACCAAGGCCTCCAAGTGACTTTTACGCCTCCCTCTACTTGGGCTACTTTATCATACCTTTCACATAGCAGTCTTAACTTTCCAAGTGTCATGTTTGCTTTGTTGTTTCCTGTAGCACCCACGGCCTTTAAACTTTTGAGAAAAGCTTTTGTATGGGGGTAGACTTCCACTTTTGTTTCTTGCGATTGATGAATAATTTGAAAATCAGTGTCACCTAATACCTGGCAAACAGCTTCTAAAGGATGCCCTGGAGTTTCAGTAATAGAAAAGGGTTGTTGGGAGAGTAATGTGTTGAGTTCTACAAAATTATCCTTAGCAAAACCAGAAAACAAATAAAGCCCCCCTGTTTTCAAACCGTTTTTAATATGTAAAACATGTGTCTTCATATCTTCTACCCATTGAACCAAGGCATTGCTACAAATAAGATCCAAACTCTTAATAGGAAAACTTTTTTGGGCATCTAAAGTCAGTAGCTTTAATTGAGTGTCCTCTTTTTTTAAAGAGCTTATTTTTTTTTCGCAAACAGATAACATAGAGGGGGAGGCATCCGTAATAAAAACGGTCTCGATTTTTTTTTGTAGTAACAGAGATGTTAAATGCCCTGTTCCACAGCCCATTTCAAGCACTCGATTGAACTCAAGGGAAGGGGGCAATAGGGCCATGAGTTTTTTAGCCATACCCAACTGAAGTGTAGAAGCCGAATCATAAGTTTTCGAAGCTTTGCTAAACTGGTGAGTGCGGTAGTTGGGTTCTGTAATAGGCATAATTTCGCCTATATAATAGTCATTTTAAGTCTTATAAAAGGGGAAAAACTTCTTTTGGACTAAAAATAAAAGGCAGGTGCCCGCCTTCTACTAACAAGTGGGGAAAGCCTTTTTCATCCCCCTTCCATGTTTCTAGGGAAATAGGATCCTGATTCCCTAACACAAAATGAATTTGGGACTTATAACTTGTTAAGTCATTGATTTCCACCTTTGTTTTTTCAAGAAACTCTAAGCCCTGAATAAGATCTTCAGAATTTTGTTGCAGAGAGGCTTCCATCCACTGTTCTTTTTGTTCCTCAGACAGAGGGGAGGGGGCGGTCATCTGGTCGTAAAAGTCAGTGAGAACTTTATTTTTGTCTCGTTTAAGCCCTCGACACATTTTTTTGAGGGCGAGAGGGTGCCAGCCTTTTTCCCCACAAAAATTAAAAATAGGGCAGAGGCTCAAGATGGAGGCTGTGGGCAAAGTGATTTTTTCTTTTGCCAGCAGTTGATGTAATATGAGGCTCCCGAGTGACCATGCGACCAAGGTGTCTTTTGACGTGAGAGAATGGAGTAGACTTTTTAAGTCAAGGGTTCCTTTGAGGATTTGATGGGAATCGATAAATTGATGTTGAGAGTGGGGGTATAAACTTTCTATTTGTTTACTCCAACACTTTAAGTCAGACGCCCAACCACCTAACCAAGTATACTTCATAAACTGTATTTTTGACTCAGGGTGTTGTATTCACTAAGTGAAGCTTTTAAAGCCTGGGAAACTTGCTTTAAATCGTTAAAGTCTAATTCTGAATGAAGACTCAAGCGAAGACGAGCGGTTCCCTTGGGTACGGTAGGGTGTCTTACGGCTTGTACAAAAAATCCTTTTTCCTTCATCGCATCGGCTATCGCCAAGGCTTTTTTATTTGTGCCTATGATAATAGGAAAGATATGTGAATCGCTATTAGAGCATTCAATTTGTTGTTCTTTGAGTAACCTCTTAAATTTTTGAATGACCTCATGTAATCGTTTAATTCTTTGGGGTTCTTCTTCTATTATTTTGAG
This sequence comes from uncultured Bifidobacteriales bacterium, assembly GCA_964557725.1. Taxonomy (GTDB): domain Bacteria; phylum Fibrobacterota; class Fibrobacteria; order UBA11236; family JADFYW01; genus CAZLBO01. The sequence continues at coordinate 10,483 of CAZLBO010000034.1, forward strand.
GGATTCAAGGCAGGTGTCTGCCACAAAGGCGGGGAGCCCTGTAGAAAAGATAAAAGGCCGGCTTCGGTTAATTAAAATTTCAATGGCACTTTCGCTTCCTACCACAAAAGCACCGAATGACCCTATGGCTTTACCTAAGGTACCCATGATCAATGTTTTTTCTTTATTAAATAATTGTAAGTCTGCTTTAATACGGGGGTAACCGCCAAAAGAATGAGCTTGATCGAGAAGAAGAAAAAAGCCGTATTTTTTTTGTAATTGAGAGAGCCTTTTGAGATTAACAAAGTCGCCATCCATACTAAATAAGGTTTCTGAAATAACAAATGTTCTTTTTAATTTTTTCTCATTTAAAAGATTCGCTTCTAAATGATCCATGTCGGCGTGTCGGTAGCGATTAAAAGGAATGTTATTATAACGTATGGCATCCATTACACTGGCATGGTTCAGTTTGTCGCTGAGAATATTGTCTGCAAAATCGGATAGGGTGCGAATCACTCCTAGATTTGCCATGTAGCCTGTGTTAAATAATAAGGCTCTTTCCATGGAATGATAAGTTGCTAAGCGTTTTTCTAGTGAAAGATGGGGCGAATGTGTGCCACCTAATAATCGGGATCCCGTGCTGCCTACACCCCATTTCTCGATTGATTTTTGAGCGGCATTTTTTAAACGAGGGTGTTGGGCGAGTCCTAAATAATTATTTGAAACAAGGTTGAGGTACTCTTTTCCCTTATGTTGAATATACTTTTCATTGATACCTTGAAACTCCTTGAGCTCTCGGTACTGGTGTTCTGATTTTAATAATTCTAGATGTTCATCAAAGAGTTCCTTCATACTAACCCCCCTCCTTTCCACCAGTTATTCATGGCTTCTGCAATTCCATGATAGATTATTTTAGAAGATTTTTCTTTTAAAGGTTTGGAGTTCTCCAATTCTTTTAACCAGGGAATCGTTCCGACAAAGGGTAATTGAGTGAGGGCTTTAATGGTTTGTATGTTGTCTTGATAGATAGAAGGGGCTTTGGGTTGGTTTTGAGAAAAAAGAAAACCTAAAGTAGAGTGGGAGTTTTGACGGAGGTATAAATGGGAGAGTAAGGTATGGTTTAAAGTCCCCAGATGAGGAGAGCTGACTAATAAAGTTTCTAGGGCCTCTTTTTTAAAAACATCACTTAAAGTTAAACCTTCTCGATTGAGAGGAACCATTACCCCCCCTGCACCTTCTATAATCACTAGTTCATATTCCTGCTTTAGTTTGAGATAATCTTGAATGAGATCGTCACTTTTTAAGCTTCTTTGTTCCTTTTCTGCGGCAAGGTGGGGAGAAACAGGGTTTTTAAAACGGTAAGTATTGTAAATAGGGATTTGTCCTTGGGAGTAATAATTAATCCACTCCCCATCTCCTCCTACAAGTGACTGATCTATGGCATAAGACCCGCATTGAACGGGTTTATAATAGGCCACCTTTATTTTTTGGTGAAGGGCCCACATTGCGATTGCGAGGGAGGTCACGGTCTTTCCTACATCTGTGCCTGTGGCGGTAATAAATAGGCTTTTCATACTTTGATTCCTTTAAAGGGAAAGGGCTTCCTTACTCCCTTAAGGGTAAAAATAGTTTTACGACTGTAAGGATATTGGTTTTTTTTTGATCTAGAGAGACAAAAGTCTCTTTAAATTGAAAAAAATGGAAAAAATAGTTAAACTTAAGCAAAAATCGGACGATTAGCTCAGTTGGTTAGAGTATCACCTTGACATGGTGGGGGTCACTGATTCAAATTCAGTATCGTCCATTTTTTTTTATCTCTCCTTGTTTCGTATTCAAATTGGCACAAGTTAAAACCCCTAGGGAGGCTTCATCCTTTTTATCTTTTAGCTATGATACAGGCGAAGCATTTAACCAAGCGATTCAAAAAAAACATTGCGGTAAATGATGTGAGTTTATCCGTTAAAAAGGGTCAAATTTTTGGTTTGCTAGGCCCAAATGCCGCAGGAAAAACCACGGTGATTCGCATGATGTGTGGTATTTTGGGGAGTGATGAAGGAACGACTCAAATTAATGGAACGAATGTTAATCAAGCTAAAGCCCATTTTGGATACGTCGCACAATATTTTGGACAGTACGAAGAACTCACCGTCTGGGAGAATTTAAAATTCTATGGAAGTATGTATGGTGTTAAAGATGAAAAATGGCTGTTAACTATACTAGAGCGGTATCATTTAATGGCGTTTAAAAATCAATTTGCAGGAGCACTTTCGGGGGGGTATCAAAGGCGTTTGGCTTTAGCCTGTGCTTTAGCCCATGACCCTAAAGTACTTTTTTTAGATGAACCCACCGCAGGCATTGACCCTGTGACTCGTAAATTACTTTGGGATGATTTTTACAGGCTGAGTGCAGAAGGAAAAACCCTTTTTGTCACCACTCATTATATGGAA
>CAZLBO010000035.1:0-12892 GCA_964557725.1 uncultured Bifidobacteriales bacterium
TAGGCTATTTGGCGGACAAGGCAACCCTACGGAACAAAACCGAGAACTAACGGAGATTGAAAAGTCGGTATTAAATAAAATAGTTGAACGTGCATTAGTAGATTTAAAAGAGGTTTGGGAAAATATTGGTATTTTTTCTCCGAAGATTCAAGGCTATGAAACAAACCCTCAGTTTGTTCAAATAGCTCCCCCAGGGGAAACAGTTATATTGATTTCTCTTGAAGTGAGGCTTAAAAACTCATCTGGATTGATAAGTATTTGTTTGCCATTTATGCTACTTGAATCCATTATTAATAAACTAAGTGGAGAGTCTTGGATCTCCTCTCAGAGAACAACAACTCAAGAAACAAAAAGTATCATTCAAAAGGAAATTTCCTCAACTTCAGCAAATATTAAAGCCTTAATCGGAGACGTTAACGTCACGATAAGAGATTTGCTACAGCTAAAACAAGGAGATGTTTTAGTTTTAAATAAACCTGCTACTTCTGATTTAGTTGTCAAAGTAGAAGGGAGGACAAAATATTTAGGAAAACTAGGGACCGTGGGGTTAAATAAATCGATTCAGTTAACAGGAATCATAGATAAAGAAGTTGGGGATGATGATGGGTGATGACAATCTACTAAGTCAAGATGATATCGATTCTCTCATGCAGGGTTTTGGGGGAGAAGGCGGTCAACCACCAAGTGATTTGGGAGGGGGAAGTGGAAAAGGGAGCCCTGATGACTTTTCAAAAGCCATAGAGTTTATTGTTGAGCAAGCCATGTCGGTTGTTTCAACGGTATTAAATAAAACGGTTAAAATGGGTGTTCATAAAATAGAACATTCAAGCCCGTCTATTATAGAAGGGACAGAAGAGAAGTATAAGGATGAGTCTCTTTTGCTTAAAACCATTTTTAAAGAAGGGATTGAGGGAGACCTTTTTTACGTATTAACCAAAAAAGATTCAGCAATGCTGGCTGATTTGATGATGATGGGAGATGGAAATGTTGCTTTTGAAGAGGACCATAAGGACGCTTTAGCAGAATTATTTAATCAAATAATGGGAGCTGTTTGTACGGCTTTAGGAACAGAACTTTCTATCGCCATTAGCTCAGGGCCTTCTGAATTGGTAGATTTTGATTTAAGTAATTTACCCTTTGATGCTTCGGAACTAATTCAAGCAACAATAAGCTTAGATGTGGAGGGGATAGAAAGCTCAGAGTTTCTTATTCTTTTATCACCAGAGATTCAAAAAGCATTAAAAGAACGTTTTGGGAATGAAAATAGTTCGAAGGAAATAGAAGAAGAGTTGTTGGCTACGGAAGAGTCGACCTCGGAAGAAGTCCTTGATTTAACTAGTAAGACTGGTGACAAAGCATTATATGCCACTTCAGGAAATAGTAATATTGATATGCTTATGGATATCCCTCTTGAGGTAACCATTGAATTAGGGCGTTCGGAGTTAAGTATACGAAAGATATTAGAATTGGGGCCAGGGTCAATTATTGAATTGGATAGAAAAGCAAGTGAGCCGGTAGATCTTTTGATTAATGATAAAATTGTTGCAAGAGGGGAAGTGGTGGTTGTAGATGAGTATTTTGGGATACGAATTGTATCCTTGTTATCACCTGAAGAGAGAATTAAACATCTAAGATAAAACATCTGGATAAAAAAATAGGGGAAATCATGTTTATTAAAAGTATAGTGATACTTTTGTGCATTATGGTAATGCATGGAAATAGTGAAACAAAGGAACGCCGCGTGGATCCAGAGGTTCGACGTAAAATCCAACGTTTAAAGGCTCGAATTAAAGCGGATCGAGTGGGCGAAAAAAGAAAGAGTCAACGGACAAGCCTAAAAAGGGTTAAGCAAAAAGAAGATAAAAGTCCTGATTATGTTACTATGGGTTTACAGTTGGGTGGTGGGCTTTTTGGAATTTTAATTTTAGCCGTATTTAGTATTCGTGGGTTAAAAAAGCTTCAGGGATCGGCCGCTTTATGGGGTAAAAATACAAAAAAGAATAGCATTAATATTATTGAAACTAGCTTTTTGGGAAAGAACCAAAGAGTGGTTATGGTAGAAGTTAATAATGAACTCTTATTGCTTGGTGTTACCTCAGAAAATATTCAGTTAATTAGTAGAATGGACAAAAAGGAGGGAGAGAAAGAGGGGGCGTCATTTGGTGAAGCTTATTCTGATGAAATAAGTACCCAAGCAGAGTTTGGAAAAAGTTTAAATGATTATTTTATGCAATTCAAAAAAAAGAAGCCTTTTGCTCGGTCAAAACAAAATGCTTAGTTCTTCCCCTATCAGATCATATCGGTACTTATGTTAAAATTCTTTAATTTTATTAAAAAAAACAAATCTAAGCTTTCTATTGGCTTTGTGTTATTAGGCGCTTTTTGCTTGTTTTTTCCTGAGCCTAGCTATGGGCAGATGTTGCCCAAATTGTCGGTTGAATTAGGACAATCGGAATCGGTAGAGGATGTCGCTGTCACCCTTCAGCTATTAGCTCTGATTACTGTTTTAAGTTTAGCCCCTTCTATTTTAATTATGATGACTTGCTTTACAAGAATAGTGGTCGTTCTTTCTTTTTTAAGGCAGGCCATTGGCACACAGCAAGTTCCTCCTAATCAATTATTAATGGGATTAGCGCTTATGCTGACTTTTTTTGTGATGGCACCAACTTTTAAAGAGATCAATGATAATGCTTTACAGCCCTATTTAAGTAAGGAAATTGATTACAAGGTGGGGATAGAGCGGGCGGTCACACCCATGCGTACTTTTATGATGAAGCAGGTCAATGAGAAGGACTTGGCTTTAATGGTAAGAGTGAGTAAGTCTGAATTACCGGGAACCCCCGAAGACATTGCCATGTCTACATTAATCCCTGCTTTTATTTTAAGCGAATTAAGGGCCGCCTTTATTATAGGGTTCTTGGTTTATATTCCATTTATTGTAATTGATATGGTTGTGGCTTCTGTCCTGATGTCTATGGGAATGATGATGCTTCCTCCTGTGATGATTTCACTTCCTTTTAAATTGATTCTTTTTGTGATGGTTGATGGATGGAATTTAGTGATTCAACAATTAGTGATGAGTATCAGGTAAACGATGAGTGATTTAATGGTAATTGATTTGGGGAGGAGTGCATTACTTACTGTTTTGTATTTAGCTGGCCCTATGTTAATCCTTTCCTTAGTGGTGGGCTTAGTGATTAGTGTCTTTCAGGCAGCGACTCAAATCAATGAAATGACATTAACATTTATTCCTAAATTAGTGACAATTGGTATTAGTTTATTGATTTTTTTGCCTTGGATGCTTAATAAGTTTGAATCCTTTTTCTTTCAACTAATGAGAATGATGGAGCCGTTGTTAAGATAGACTAAACTATGCCTACTATTGCTGATATTTCCGTCTTAGATTTTGAGATCTTTATTTTTATATTGGTTAGAGTGAGTTTTATGGTTGTTCTTTTACCTGTTATAGGGGGAAGACAACTTCCTTCACGGGTTAAGGTGGGCTTTTCTTTTTTTATGAGTGTCATTATATACACTCAACTTAAAGATTTTGAGATGGTGCTACCAGATACTATTCCTGGTTTTTTTGTGGCTTGTTTAAAAGAAGTGTATGTGGGGGCAATAATGGGGTTTGCTTCGTCAATGCTTTTTGTCAGTTTAAATATTGCTGGCCGAATCATCGACCACAATACAGGTTTTAGTATGATTCAAACAATTAACCCTATGACGGATTCGAATGAATCGGTGATTGGTCAAATTCAATTTATAATTTTTTCTCTTATTTTAATTGTTACAGGAAACCATCTTCATTTTATTAGAATGATTTTTGACTCTTTTGAAATGATTAATTTACTGTCAGCTCAGTGGAGTCTTGCTCCTATTAATCAAATTTTTATAAAGGTGACGGCTTTAAGTTTTGTGTATGGAATTAAATTGTCCGCCCCTATTTTAGTACCTTTATTACTAACAACGGCTGCTTTAGCTATTGTGGCTAGGGTGATGCCTCAGGTAAATGTGTGGTTGGTGGGGATGCCCTTAAAAATTGGAATAGGCTTGATAAGTGTTTCTTTTGTAATGCCGTTGGTGTGGTATGTTTTTCAAAAGCAAATTGTAAGTGTCCAAGCGAGTCAAATTTATTTACTTAAAATCATGGGAGGAGTGGGACTTCAGTAGTTTAAAGTAGATGGCAGAACAAGATGATAAAACAGAAGACCCCACTGGCAAACGATTAAGTCAGGCAAGAGAAAAGGGGCAAATTGGTAAAAGTTCAGATTTATCTGCAGCAGTTGGTTTAATTGGTGCAGCTGTTTTGTTGTTATTGTTTGGCGAAAAAATTGGAGTGGGGCTTTCTAATTTAGTGCGTGAAAACCTAATGGCTATTCCCACAATAAAATTTGATGAAGCAGGTGTTATTTATTTTTTAAAAGAACATATGTGGTTTTTCTTTAGGCTTTTGCTTCCGCTTATGTTAGTTATGATGGTCTTAGGAGTGTTGGTTAGTGGGTCTCAAGTAGGGTTTATATTTACCATGAAGCCATTAAAACCAAACTTCTTAAAAGTATTTAGTATTGATGGTTTTAAAAGAATTATTTCACCTGATAAAATAGTTGATATGATAAAGAGTATCTTTAAAATGTGCATTGTTGGTTTAATCGGCTATCAAGTGGTGTCGAGTCATTTTACGGAATTCTTTTATTTGGTAGATCAGTCTCTTTCTCAAATTGTTTCACTTCTTTTTGATGTACTTATAGAGCTTTTACTTAAGTGTGGTGCCTTGTTGTTGGTCTTGGGTTTAGGTGATTTGATTTATCAAAAGTTTAAAACCAAAAAATCTTTAAAAATGTCTAAACAAGAGGTAAAAGATGAGGCAAAACAATCGGATGGTGATCCCTTTATTAAATCAAAGTTAAAGGCACTTAGACAAGAGATGTATAAGAAGATGATGATGAATGAAGTCCCCAATGCAACCGTTGTAGTGACTAATCCAACTTATATTGCCATTGCGATTCGATTTAAAAAGGGAGTCGATAAGGCTCCAGTGGTTCTGGCAAAAGGGAAGCGACTGATGGCTGAAAAGATCAGAAGGATTGCCACAGAAAATGAGATTCCCATTGTGGAAAATAAACCTTTAGCAAGGGGGATGTATGACCATATTGTGATAGGCGAAGAAATCCCCGAAGAGTTTTTTGCTCCCTTAGCAGAGATTCTTGCTTATGTGTATCGATTGAAGTCAAAAGAGAGTGAGTTTGAAACCGTTTAAATGTGTAATTATATAAAAGGGCAGTACTTGCTCAAAAAAGAAAGAATAAATTGATAGAATTAATATCTAAATTAAAGTTCCCTAAAATATTAGCAAATCAAAAGGATTTGATTATTTCCTTTATGGTTGTAGGGGTCATTATGATGATGATGATTCCCCTTCCATCTATTTTGTTGGATATCTTATTAGCCGCCATGATTTCATTAGCCATTATCATTTTAATGGTTTCCATGTATGTTGAGAATATCTTAGATTTTTCCGTTTTTCCTGGGCTTTTACTTATTATCACCTTGTTTCGATTATCACTAAATGTAGCCTCGACGCGTTTAATTCTTTCAGAGGGTAAAGCTGGGAATGTAATTGAAGCCTTTGGAACTTTTGTCACTGCTGGTAATATTGTAGTGGGTGTGATTGTTTTTATCATTTTAGTGATTATTCAGTTTGTGGTGATAACTAAAGGTGCAGGGAGAATTGCAGAAGTAGCCGCTCGATTTACTTTGGACTCCTTACCTGGTAAGCAAATGGCTGTGGATGCGGATTTGAATTCGGGCTTGATTACAGAGGATGAGGCAAAAGAACGGCGTAAAGAGATTACTAGAGAAGCAGATTTTTATGGTGCAATGGATGGTGCCAGTAAATTTGTGAGAGGGGATGCTATTGCCGGAATTGTGATTACGGTAGTAAATGTTCTGGGTGGATATATCGTAGGCATGTTGATGCTCGACCTCTCTTTTTCCGAAGCTGTAGGGCAATTTACTCGTTTAACCATTGGGGATGGACTTGTGACACAAACCCCTGCTTTAATGATTTCAACTGCTTCGGGTATAATGGTGTCTCGCTCGGCTTCTAAGGGCAATTTGGGTAATGAGATCATGGAACAATTAACTCAAAACATTAAGGCTCTTTATATTGGAGCCATAGTAATGGCGGGTATGGGGTTGGTTCCGGGTATGCCTACTCTTCCTTTTTTGATATTGGCTATAGGGGTAGCAAGTTTGGGCTACTTTATGACAAAATCAAAAAAATCAAAAATGGTTGAATCGATTAAGAATGAAGAAAAACAAAAGAAAATAGAGGATGAGGGAGAAGATAAAATTGAAAGCTATTTGCAAGTAGACCAAATGGAATTGGAGATTGGTTATGCTTTGATTCCCCTAGTAGATGCAAATCAGGGCGGAGATTTATTAGAAAGAATCACCATGTTGCGACGACAGATTGCCACGGAAATGGGGATTATTGTTCCTCCAATTAGGATTAGAGATAATATTCAATTAAAATCAAGCGAGTATATCGTTAAAATTAAAGGGATAGAAGTGGGTCAAGGAGAGTTGATGTCAGGGTGTTACTTGGCGATGGATCCGGGGAGTGTGAGTCAAAAAATATCGGGGATTGAAACTGTTGAACCCGCTTTTGGGTTAACTGCAATTTGGATTACAGAGTCTCAAAAGGAGAATGCAGAAGTGGCGGGGTATACTGTGGTAGAGCTTCCGGCTGTTCTGGCTACTCATTTGACAGAGTTGATTAAGAATAGAGCACCAAGTTTATTGAATCGAGAAGATGTTAAATCATTATTAGATAATTTAAAAGAAGCGAATAGTACTGTGGTAGAAGAAATTACTCCTTCTTTACTTTCCATAGGAGAAATTCAAAAAATATTAAGAAATTTATTGGCAGAAAAGGTCGCAATTAGAGATTTAGGCAGTATTTTAGAAGCGATGGCAGATGGAGCTCGGGTTTCAAAAGAAGAAAGTCACCTTACAGAGCAATGTAGGGGTGCATTAGCTCAACAAATATGTAACAATAATAGTGATGGGGAAAATAATCTCTTTGTCATTACCTTAGAGCCAGGGTTAGAGCAGGTGTTAGAAAGCTCTGTTCAAGCCACAGAAAGAGGGCCAAGGTTAGTGATTAAACCAGATTTAGTGGGGAAAGTTATTAAAAATTTAAAGCCTTTAGTGGAGAAGATGATGGCGGATAATCAAACACCGTTACTCGTCTGCTCACCTAGCATTCGCTTTCCACTGAGGAAGCTGCTAGAAGGGGCTTTTAATAATCTCTCTATCTTATCTTATAGTGAGGTAGTGACGGAAGTGAATATCAAAACAACGGGGACGGTGGTGCTAAATGAAGATGAAAACATATAAAGCAGATACATTAAATGAAGCAATGTCACAGGTAAAATCAGACTTAGGGCCTGAAGCTGTGATTTTAAAAACCAAAAAATCACGACAGAATTTTCTGGGGAAAAATAGAGAAGTTATCGAGGTGACTGCGGCTTTAGAAGATAAACTTTATGAAAAGCCCTCGAAAGTGCAAGAAGAGGTTTTTGAAAATTCGGCAGGTATTTATTCAAGAGCTGGGGTAAATTCTATTTCTTCATCCCATAAAACAGAACAACTTAATAAACCCCTCCGTCCCAATGGACGGCACACTTTAAATGGAATATTGAGTCCTGAACGATTTAATGGAAATAGAAATCAAGAAGTTCGAAGCCTTCCTACTGATGAAACTCTTTCTCCTCATTTTGATAAGCAGATAGAGAAATTACATGGTGACTTCAAAAAGTTGCTGACAAAGGTGACGCATATAGAGCAATCTTTAGAACAATTAGATTACGAAAAAATTATCCCAGAGTTTCAACCTCTTTATCATTATTTGATTCGTTGTGATTTTGGAGATCTAATGGCAAGAGAACTCATGGTGGCTTTGGCAAATGTTGTTCCTGAATCCAAAAGAAATGACCGAAAATATGTTGAGAAAGTGTTAAAAAGAATTGTAAGTAATCGAATTCAAAAACCTCATCCTTTTCGTATTAAAAAAGGGCGCTCTAACTTGTTCTTTTTAGTGGGAACAACAGGAGTAGGAAAGTCGACCACAATTTCAAAACTTTGTGGAGTATATCATTATGAAAAAAACCTAAAGGTAGGTGTCATCTCAATAGACCATTATAAGTTAGGTGCCTATGAACAAATGTTTTTACTCTGTCGCTCAATGGATGTTCCCTTTGAATCAGTCTATACCTCCTCTGAATTTGAAACAGCCTTAGATAACCTGTCAGATTGTGATGTGATTTTTGTAGATACTTATGGAGGCGTATTAAGTGATAATGAAAAATTATTAGAATTGAATACACTTATTGAAAAGTATAAACCAGAAGAAGTAGTTTTGACCCTTAGTTGCACAATGCGTTCAAAAGATCAATTGTCTATCTATTCAAAATTTAAGGATTCAAAGGTAAGTAGTTTTGTCTTCTCAAAAGTAGATGAGAGTGATTCACTAGGTTGTGTTTATCAGACAAGTCTTTCGGCAGGAGTTCCTATTAGTTATCTTGGAAATGGGCCTCAAGTTCCTGATAATCTGTTAGAAGCCGAAAGTTCTGAATTAGCATCTATGATATTAAAAAGTGGCGGAGTGTTTGAATCGTACTAGAGATGAGTGCAAATCCACAAAAAATAAATCAGTTATTGCTTAAGAAATCTATTCCTTTGGTCTTTTTTTCTTTGATGTTACTCTCTCTTTTTTTTGAAGAGAGTATTGGCTGGATGATCCTATTTTTTGCTTTGTGTAAATCCCTTATTGGCACCATTTTTTATTGGTTTTTCTTTATGGTTTTAGGAGAAGTCATTATTAAGTCCATTTTATGGTCGGTCGCCGATGATAGTCACCAAAGAGAAGAAGGAGGAATTTTGTTTCACTTTCTTAAGCCACAACCAGATGAACTTACAGAAGAAGGGGTGGCAAATACTGAAAAAGATGAAAAATCAAAGAAACCTCAAAATTCTGTTAAATAAATGAACCAATTGAAGGAATAAAGCAGGATAATAGAAAAGGAAAAGTGATTAGGGGTATGACCACTTAATAGGAAATTATGGCAGATTTAAGTTCAGTTTGGGAAGAGTATAAAACAACTGGTAGTAAGTTGTGTAAAGACAAGCTACTGATTGAGTATGCAGGATTGGTTCGCTATACTGCTCAACGCATCGCTTTTAATCTTCCTGCTTCTGTTGAGTTAGGCGACTTGATGGGTTCAGGGGTAATGGGATTGATAAAGGCTGTCGAAAATTTTGATCCTGCGAGAGGGTTTAAGTTTGAAACTTTTGCCACTCATAAAATTAGGGGAGCGATTCTTGATGAATTAAGAGCTTTAGATTGGGTGCCACGTTCGATTCGCCAAAAGTCAAAGAATCTTCAAAAGTGTTATACCGAGCTAGAACTTAAATTAGGGCGAATGCCTTATGATGATGAAGTTTGTGAGTACTTAAATATAACAAAAAAAGAATTTGAGCGTTTATTAGTCGATGTTACACCAACAACAATCCTTTCTCTTGAAGAAAATTTGCCTAATCGAGGGGGAGAAGGAAAGTCTATCTCCTTAATCGATACAATTGAATCGCCTAATGATAGTAATCCATTAAAAGAACTAGGTTATGCCGAAGTGAAAAGAATCTTGATGGAAACTATTGAGCAACTTCCAGAAAAAGAACGTTTGGTGGTGGCATTGTATCATTATGAAGAATTAACACTCAGAGAAATAGGTGAGGTTTTAAGCCTCACAGAATCTCGGGTTTCTCAGATACATTCAAAAGCAATGTTAAAGTTGAGAAGTCGCTTGATACAGAAGATCAATACTTAAGATAGTAGGAAAAAGGTACTTAGGTTTAAAAATGAAAAACTTAATTAGCTTTGACAGTATTTACCGTGTGCGCCCTACGGCAAAAGTTCAGAATGAAGCACAACAAAAAATTTTAAATGATGCTGAGTATGGAATTAAAAATCTTCAACAGCAGCTCAGCCATCAACAGAAAAAAGTAAATGAATCGGAGAATTCAGCTCTTAATCCAGAGAGAGAAGGAAAACGCAATTTTTATCGAAAGAAACCAAAATCAAAGGACTCTAATAGTCCTAAGAATCGTTCTCTTGTTATGGGGGAACGAAAGAATAAGTTTTATGGGGGGAGACTCTTTGACTCTGAGGCTTAAGGGGTGAGAATAATAAATGCCTGAACAGTCGAATCATACAGAGAAGAATAGAAAAAGGGTAAAAAAGATTACAGAGGCGGTTTTGTCGCTTCCTGTTTTACCTACAATCACTTCAAAAATATTAGAAGTTGTCGATAATCCTAGAAGTTCGGCAGGAGACTTGGCTAACCTTGTTGCGAAAGATCAAGTGTTGACCGCAAAGGTCTTAAAAATGGCGAACTCCCCATTCTATGGATTACCGCAAAGGGTGTATACTGTTAAACAAGCAGTTGTGCTTATGGGCTTTGATAGCCTTAAGGAAATTAGCTTAAGTCTTTCCATTTTTAATATTTTTAAAAATGAAAAATCGAGTCCCTATTTTAATATCACAGAGTTTTGGAAGCATTCTATTGGGGTGGGTTTGGGAACACAGCTTATTGCGAAGAAAGTCCATTATCGTGATACGGGAATGGCTTTTACCGCAGGGCTCTTACACGACTTAGGTAAGCTTGTTTTAAATCATTATTTGCCCCATGAGTTTAATCAAGTACAAGACTTAGTAAATGAAAAGGGCATGAGCTTAAAAGAAGCCGAATTATTGGTATGGGGAGTTGAGCATGGACAAGTGGGGGCGTGGTTGGGGGAACGATGGCGCCTACCTTCTCTTTTAACAGAAACGATGCAGTATCATCATCAGCCATTAAAATCGGAAAAGGAAAAAGGCTTGTGTGTCTTGCTTTATTTAGCTGATGCGCTAGTGGCAAAGAGTGGCTTAGGAAAAAGGGGAACAAATAATAAGGGAAGTCTTTCTGAGGAGGTAAAGGAAAACCTACTTTATCAGTTTAATATTGACGATGCACAAATAGAAAAATTTGAAGAGGAGCTTTTATTTGAGTTCCAAACAAAGGCATCTGATCTTGTGTCTGAAATTTAATAAACTCTTATTCAAGAGCTTCCTTATTCAACAAGCTTTTTTTTAACTCTTGATACTTTCTAGAATAATGGGGGCGGGCGATGGTTTCTCGGTGATCAAATCCATAAGCTCTAGAACTGACCGCAATAATAGGAGGCGCTTGTATTCTTTTTGCGACTCCCATTCCGCTATACAAATTCCACCATCGCTCTAAGTCCATAATAAACTCTTTTGCTGTGGGAAATAGCGTGTGAATGGAAACGTCTAAGCAACCTAACTCCTCTGAGAGTTTGTCTTGCTGATAGGCAAGGAGGGCGTCATAGGGAGACTTTCTGTTCCAGCATTGAATCCAGCTGTAAAATAATTTGTCATGGTAGGGGTAATGCAAAGGGTCTCCTTGGCCCTTGTCAATATTTTGAGTGGCACTGAGTTCGGCACTAGGGGGGATAACAAAAGTATTTTCGGGGATGATACTTTTTTGATAAATATTTTTATTGAGGTACCGTCCTAATTCGTAGACTTCTGATTTCCATAAATCGCCAATAGGAGCAAGAAAGCCTCCGAGGTCTCCATATAAAGTAGAGTACCCTACAGTGATTTCGGCTTTGTTTGAGTTGCAAGTAAAAACGCCTCCAAATGCAGAAGTAATGGCAGCTAAAACTCGACTGGATCGATCCCTTGCCTGAATATTTTCAAGATCGAGGGGTTTGAGAGTAAGAGTATGTACATGTTGTTTATCAAACGAAGTGACTTCTAAATTTTTAAGTTGTGATTGAGTGAGTTTAACCGATTTTTCAATATCTATACTGGTATATAAACAGCCGATATTTTGAGCTAACTGAGCGGCAAGCCCTCGTGTGGTATCACTTGAATATTGACTGGGCATATTAACTAATAAAAGATTTTGAGGAGGCATAAAGCTTCCGAATAATGCAGCCACCACTGCACTATCAATCCCTCCTGAAACACCTAGTACAACTCGAGAAACTCCTATTTGCTTGAGGGTCTCTTGAGTGGTATAGGCAATAGCCATGTATTGACTCTGAATTCCATCTGGTACTTTTGAGGGAAGAGAAGGAGTGGTTTGTTGATCAGAGGGTGCTTGGGTCTCTATTTTTACAGAAAGGAGAGCTTCTTTAAAGGTGACTTCGGCGAGAAGTTGTTTACCTGTAAAAGAGTATGCGGTACTTGAGCCATCAAAGGAAAAAAAGGTTTTTCCGTTATTTTGTATGCCTGTATTGTTGATGTATATCAAAGGGGTCTGTAGGTTTTTGGCATGTTGAGAGAATACTTGTTGTCGCTTTTTGTTCTTTCCCATAGTAAAAGGAGAACAACTGTGATTGATCAAAATTTGGGCGCCATTTTTTTTGAGACTTGAGAGTACTTTTAGAGAGTAATGCTCGTCCCAAGCGTCTTCGCATAAGTTTAGGCCAACTTTTATTCTTCCCGTATGGGTATTTATTTCAAAGGGCTGTAAGAGTTGCTCTGGTGTGAGGCCTTTTTCTTCGGATAGTTTTCTTAAATCCCAGAAATGACGAGAATCATCAAACTCACGGTAATTAGGCAAAAGGGATTTAATCGTGTAGGGTTTGTTGAGCCCTGGGTGGATTAAGGCTTTTCCGTTTTGTGCGAGAATGGCTCCATTGTATTTTCGGGGACGTCCATCTTCGCCTTGATTCTCCCAGTCTACAATTAAGGTTCCAAAAGCGATGGCCATTTCCCCTGAGGCGGAAATAACCTGCTGATTCCAATATTCACAAT
>CAZLBO010000036.1:0-12845 GCA_964557725.1 uncultured Bifidobacteriales bacterium
GGTACGGATTTTCTTCCGAAAATGACTTCATATCATTTCAAATTTAAAGGGGGAAAGAGGTTGTACCTCTCCTGTCACTTCATTAAAAGAGTAACGATGTATATTATCCGCACCTAAGTTAGTGATGTAAAGAAATTTATTCGTCTTATCTGTCTTGATGGCATGAGGATTCTTTTCTGTGGTAAGAGTAACAACAGGCGTGAGCAACTCTCCCCCGCTTCCTACAGGACTAATGGTTGCTTTAGGAGTACCATAAGGGGCGGAAAAGATAAACTTTTCATTATTATCAAGGGACATATGAACTGGCCCTTGTGGAATGTCAATTTTATTAACAAATTGCAACAACCCTGATATTTGATCGATCGTGTAAGCTAAAATTACATTATTGCCACCTCCTCTAAGGCCTACATACATATTTTTTTTACTTTTATTTGTAATGATACTCATAGAAGTAAGGTCTGTTTTTGTTGTTCCTTTATAGATTAGTTCGCCTGTGGCAGGGTTTTGAGAATAAACATTTATCCCAGGAGTCCCTACACTAATGTAAAGATAATGAGAAGGAGCCGCATTACCAAAAACAACTAACAATAAAACAAAAGCTAAAGTTACTTTTAAACCTATTGATTTAACCATTCCTATTCTCCAATCATTGAATTTAAAACTGAAAATAGATTTTTTTGAGAAGTGAAGGAGTAATTTCTATTAAAACTGCCTCAGGAGCTCTTAAAAGAGAAGTGATTATTTTATCAGAAACTAAAGGAAGGCAAACGCCACTTCTCTCACCAAAGCCCCCGTTCCACAAAAGCACATTTAAAATCAAGCCTATGGATAGAAGCAGGAGAAAAAAAAGCACTAAAGCTTCAATCACTCTATGGAAACTATAATGACTGTGATTCCCTCAATGTAAATGTCGAAATCAGGGACAAGATGTTTAAGATAAAAAAGCCCATTACTAAGTAACAGCTTCTTTCTTTTGGACAAAGGCACTTCTATTTTTTCTGAATAGTTTTTTTGTAAGCAATCGGCGAAAGGCCTGTTTTCTTTTTAAAGGCTCGGCTAAAGGAGAATAAAGATTCATACCCACAGGCGGCAGCAATTTCAGAAACATTTAATCCTGAATTAATTAATAAGGAACGAGCCCGATTAATTTTAACTTTTTGGATATAAGAGCCTATACTCATCCCCATTTTTTTTCTAAAAATAAAACGCAAGTGACTTGTAGAGTATGAAAAGTTTTTTGCAATATCCTCTAAACCAATATTCCTATTATAATTATCCCAGATGTACCGATTAACATCATCCACAATAGAGGGTTGAACATTCGTTTTTTCCCCTGCTTCATTCGTCCCAGAAAGAAGAAGTTCCTGTAAGATCAAACCTGTTAACAACAAAATAGGGGCATAGGTTGTTTGTTTATTTTCATTCCGTTGACCGTACAAATCAATCAATTGGTGAATATAACTCCAAGCCTTAGTAGAGAAAGAAAGACGGTTATTTTTTAGTGCTGTTAAAGGGTCAGGATTCTCTAATTCAAAAGTGATAAACAGCCAACCAATATCCTTTTTATCTGGTTCTAAATAATGGTGAAATTGATAAGGAAAAACCAATAAAGCTTCCCCCGGACAAAATTCAAAACTTTGATCGTCCAATACCACTGTCCCCTTAGTTTGCAAATTAAGAATAAGCACAAACCGATAGTGATAAAAATACTCTGTACCTAAATCCTTTGACTGCTTCCTGTGGAAAATCAGCAAGTTATTAGGGATTTCGAGAGAAGGAGAAAAACAGCCCTTAAAATAATCATCAGGTACAGGAAGATCCTGCACCATCTCATTAAGCAATTCAATCTTTTGCCTGCTAATGCTCATCGTCTCTCTCCCTTAAATAGAACCCCTAATCCATGAGTACAATCTATTTAATCCATTAGGACAAAGCAAGCGTCAATATTGTTAAATTAGAGACTATTTATTCTTAGCTGAAGGGTTAAAGCTCAGCAAGTTATTTTTCCATTTCGAATCAGCTGTTGATTCTATTCCGTCTAAAGGCAAAGGCTCTTGCGGAATTAACCGTTCCATTTTAATTTCCATGGCACGATTAGGCGAAAAAAAGCGTCCATTGGTAATATGAGGTGGTTGTAATTTCAAAGACTGCTTCTCAAGCGGGTATTGTGCTAAATCCATATAATCCATATAAATCCATTTACCCATGGGCTTTTCTTCTTCATCTAATACATAACCCAAACAATATCCATACCCACTAAAACGCCAACCTTCGTCCTCTTTTAACACCTTATTATCAGGGACAGCACGACTCATAAAACAAAAAAGATCCTTTTCTATGGGAAAGTCACTTTTTTCAACCGATACATAGCGAGAAGCCCATTCTAAAATTTCATCCTTACTAACCTTCAACCCATCCTCCATTTTATTTTCGCGATTAATTCCATCACTCTAATTAAGGTAGTTTTATTTAGAAAATATGATAAGTACAATAAAGATAATCAGCAGTCTCTTTTTATTCTTAAACACAACATTCTTGAATTTGCTGTGGTTTAAGGCACGCCTAGGTCTATAACCTATAAGACAACAATTACTTTTTAATGTTCTGCCCGAAGCTCTCTGTGCATTAGGTTCTGAATGGCTTCGGCGACAGGCTTCTCTTCAAAAAGCACCTTGTAGACTTGTTCCGTCACAGGCATTTGAATTTCATGTTTCAAAGCAAGCTGATACACTAATTTGGCAGTGGAAACACCCTCAGCAACTGCCACCATCTTCCCCAAAATTTCGGAAAGACTCTTTCCTCGACCCAACTGCTCTCCTACATGATGATTCCTACTTAAAGTGGAAGAACAAGTCGTAATCAAATCCCCTAAACCAGCGAGTCCGTAAAAGGTTTCCGGCTTTGCTCCAAAATGACAAGCAAAGCGTGAAATTTCAACTAACCCTCGTACCATAATGGCGGACTTTGCATTGTCCCCCAACTCAAGTCCATCCGCGATTCCCCCTGCTAGCGCAATTACATTTTTTAATGTCCCCCCCCACTCGGTACCTATCATATCCGAATTGGTATAAACCCTTAAATAATGACAATTAAAAGCTTTTTGCACCGCTTTTGCTGTTTCTTCGTCTGATGAGGAAATAACAGTGGTCGAAACTTTTTGTAAAGCAATTTCACGAGCGATATTAGGGCCCGAAAGAACCGCTATTTTTTTGTGATACTGAAGAGGTAAATGTGTTTTCAATACTTGAGATAATTGTTGGTTATCCTTTTCATTAATTCCTTTTGTTGCCGAAACAATCAAGGCCTTTTCAGAAAGAACCCCTTTTAGTTGCTGAGCAACTCGATCATAAAAAGCAGAAGCCACCACTACCACTACTAACTCTGCTTTGTGACAAGCAAGAGCCAAATCCCAAACGGCTGTAATATCTTCAGGTAGAACAACATCCGGAAGTAACACTTTGTTTTCTCGTGACTGATTCACCTCATCGGCAATTTTTTTATCATGACACCATAAATTAACTTGATGCCCATTTTCTGCAAGAACTTTAGCAAGGGTAGTACCCCAAGCCCCTGAACCGATGACTGCCGTTTTCATAACTAAAATCCTTTTTAATGAAATATAAAAGCAAGAAGAGAAATTCTTAGTAATTTTTTGGGTTTAACACATTTTTTCCAAGATTACTCTATATCATGGAATTCAAATGATTTAGATATTACATTTATAAGGTGAGTCAGTTCTTTAAACCCTTTATTTTATCCTTCCTCATATTGGGATACAGTGTTGCATCAACATCACCTTTTAAGTCCTCTCAATTAAAACCTGATGAAGTTCTTGCTTATCATTATTTAGGCATGAAGTTCATCTTAGGCAAGTCCACTCAATCGGGACTCATCCCCCCCAATATACCCTACCGATTTAGTCGTCCCTATCTTAGTGGCGTTGCTCAAGAGGTTGATTTTGGTTCTTATTTACTCTTTGAGCTCTCTGCTTTAGTGGGCTATGACTATGCAAGTGGAAACCCTTTTTATTGTTTAGACTGTTATGAAAAACTGAGATTTGAATCAACCACTCGGGCGATGGAGTTTGGTATTAAATACGATGTATTAAAAACTTTTAAAAATAAACATTTATGGTTTGTAGCCACATACAACCGAACTCGCTATCAATGGAACAATAACAAAGAAAGGTGTCAAGGACGATGTACAGAGAGTCTGTACTTAAAAAACAATCAACTAGATTACAGTTTTTACTCACTCGGCTTAGCCGCCGAAGCTTTTTTTGTTGTTCAAAAATGGTATATGTTGGGGTTTCTCATACAGATACGTACACCACTATACACTCAGTATGAATATCTATACCCCAGAAATTATCCCTATACAACAGGAAAAAGAATTTGGCCGCTTCTTGATTTTCAATTACGGCTCAAAATATAACCTTACAATATTAAGCGGCTAGCTCGTATTCGAACCTTTCTTTTAAAGCCACTTTCAACTTAACTAAAGCCTCTTCTTTAATTTGACGTACACGTTCTTTCGAAAGATTTACCGCTTCGCCAATTTGCCCCATACTCAAGTTTTTATTGTCTCTTAAACCAAAGTAGTGCTTGATTACATTTGACTCCCGATGATTCAAACTTTTAGAAACCTCTCTGACCATCATCACTAATTCTTTATTTTCATAATCATTATAGGGTGTAGGAGAATCTGAAGCTAATGTATCCGATAACTTGCCACTATCATTTGCTCCAATAGGAGCCTCAAAAGAAACAGGAGCTTCTGAATGCCTAACGATAGGCATTAATTCTTTTACCGTTGTATTTAATCTTTCCGCGAGGCCTTCCCAATTTAAACTCACTCCCCCTACGTATGACTTAACAGGAATTTGATGTTTATACAACTGCCTTAGCTTTTCTTCTTTATTAGAAGCGATTCGTATAAGACGCGCCTCATTAAACATGGCATGACGAATACTTTGCCTAATCCACCAAACAGCGTAAGTAATAAATTTATTCTTCTTCTCAGGGTCCATTCTCTGTGCAGCCTCAATCAGCCCTAAATTTCCCGCACTAATCGTATCTTCCAAATCCATTCCTGAGTTTTGATACTTATAAGCAATTTTAATCACAAACATTAAATTTGAGTTCACTAATTTGCGAATAGCCGCTGGCTTTCCTGCTTTTACCTGTCTGATAATGATTCTCTCCGTCATCTCATCTAATTTGGGAAACCTTTTAGCCTCTCTAATGTATTGTTGTAAGAATCTTCTTTTCGGAGAGTATTGTTTTTGTTGCATGTCATTCCTCAGTCATTAAATTGTCTTTTTTTCAACCAGATCTAGTTGACGTTTTTTTAAACTAGCTCGGGATTTTCACCAGCGCAAGCATCCTACCCAAATAATCAATCTTTTTTTAATCAGAAAGGTTAAACAAAAAGAACTTCTTTCTCTAAATCACACGATTTTGAATAATTTAGCTTTTAATTGCTTTTTTAAATTAGGGTTTAAAGATGCTAAAGCTCATATTTTTTAGAATATTACTCCTTGACAAATTTCACTATTGCACACCGATAAAAGTCCATAATGACAAACTGGATCTTTTTTTAACACTAAAACACTTAAAATTGACAAAAAAATGTCTGTATATGCATAGTTTTTACCCGTTCCTTTCATCAAAATCATTTCTCTGCTCAAACCTCTCTTGCTTACCAGAATACCTATCTCTCCATCTAGTCCTTTTATAAAAAAAACTTATTTTTTAGGCAGGGTTCGACAATCAACGGATCCTTTCATTTTTTAAAACGGAAGAGCCTCATGACCAACCCCCTACTCCTAGATGGAAAAACATTATCTAAAACCATCGAATCTGAACTAAAAATTCGTGTGGAACGCATCAAAGCAAAAAGCAACGGCATCACCCCCATTTTAGCCACTATATTAGTCGGCGGAGACCCTGCTTCGGCCACTTATGTCACCATGAAGGGTAATGCTTGTAAGCGAGTAGGCATGGAATCCCAACGAGTTGATTTACCCGAAGAAACCACTACAGAACAACTATTAGCAGAAATTGAAAAGTTAAATAAAAACCCACAAGTCCACGGCATCCTCCTTCAACACCCTGTCCCTTCGCAAATAGAGGAGAGAACATGTTTTGATGCCATTCTCCCCGAAAAAGATGTAGATGGCGTGACCTGTCTTGGCTTTGGAAGAATGGCCATGGGAGAATTTGCTTATGGAAGTGCGACTCCAGCGGGCATCATGAAGATTCTCAATTATTATAAAATCGATTTAGAAGGCAAGCACGCTGTTGTTGTGGGACGTAGCCCTATTTTAGGAAAGCCCATGTCACTGATGCTCCTCAACAAAAATGCAACGGTTACTATCTGTCATTCCCGTACCCAAAATCTGCCCGACATCCTCCGCACGGCGGATATTGTAGTAGGGGCTGTGGGAAGACCTGAATTTATTAAAGCGGACTGGATTAAAGAAGGAGCCGTTGTGATCGACGCAGGGTTCCACCCTGGCAGAGTAGGAGATATAGACTTAAAAGCCGTAGAGTCTAAATGTTCTGCTTACACCCCTGTCCCTGGAGGAGTTGGGCCGATGACTATTTGCACACTAATTACTCAGACTGTAGAAGCTGCAGAAAAAACTTTTGGAATCACTTAAAGGTGAATTCAAGTAATTCTCTAAAGGCTAAGCCTTTTTTAAAATGGGTGGGGGGTAAGGGGCAATTATTAAAGAGCCTAGAAGAGTATTACCCCGATCAATTAAAACAAGGCCAAATTGATTATTACTATGAGCCCTTCTTAGGAGGCGGGGCCGTTTTTTTTAATCTCATACAAAAATATTCCATTAAAAAAGCCTACCTTTTTGACGTCAATGGTGATTTAATCCTTACTTATCGGGTTATTCAAAAAGACCCTCTTCCTTTGATTCAAATTTTAAAAACCATGGAAAAGGAGTACCTTGCTCATTCACAAGAAAAACGGAAAACATATTATTACCAAGTAAGAGAAAAATTAAATGCTGATCTTAATACAATAAACCTAAACTCCTATCACACAAAATGGATCAACCGTGCGGCACAAATTATTTTTTTAAACAAAACCTGCTTTAATGGTTTATTTCGACTCAATAGTAAAGGAGAGTTTAATACACCTATAGGAAGGTATGTAAATCCAACTATCTGTCATGAAGCAAACATCCAAGCCGTCTCCTCTCTGTTGCAAAAAACATCCTTACAGAAAATGGACTACAAACAATCCTTAAAAAAAATCAAGCCCCACTCCTTTATCTACCTTGACCCTCCCTATCGGCCTTTAAACAAAACTGCCAGCTTCACGGCTTACTCCAAAAGTTCTTTTAATGACCAAAACCAAATAGAACTCGCACAACTTTGTCAATCTCTCCATGACAAAAACACCTTATTTCTTTTGAGCAACTCCGATCCTCAAAACACAGACCCAAATGACTGCTTCTTTGAAGAACTTTATGACCCCTTTCACATATCCAAAATAAGTGCGACAAGAATGATTAATTCTCAACCTGATAAACGCGGGTCTATCAACGAATTATTGATAAAAAACTACTGAGTTCACCATAGATTAGACAAGAAAGCCTCTCTCAAAAAAAACTTGAAAGTTTTTCGAAAAAAGTTTTTTGTCATTTGTTGTCGCACAAATGTCACCCCGCAAAAAAGAATTCCCCTTTGTGTCGAGACTTCACTTTTCCCATTTTACCAATGGACACAAAGTGTTAAAAAGTATCCTTTTCCTCTCGCTTTCGTTAACAACCGTCACTTGACCAGTCACTTTCAATTTATTTTTTTTCAATTTCAAACAATAATAAACACAAGGAATTAACATGAAACACTTACTTCTCCCCTTCACTCTTTTATTTTTGGCCGTGGGACTTTCCACTGCAGCAGAAATAAAGTTTAGTGGTTTTTTAGACGCTGATATGGCTGTTGGCGTAAACGATAAATTTAAAAATCTGGGATTTCAAAGCAATCATGAATTAGACCTCACCATGGATGCAAAATTCAGTGACAAAGTCTCTGTACAACTATATGCAACGAGCGTAACAACAAAAGAAGACCCTACTGATTCATTATCAGAAGTTATTGCAACAACTCCCGCAGGTGGCTCCCCTGTAAGTAACCGATGGTCGGGGTTAGACTTTGATGGTTTAGCACTTACATGGAATGCAACAACTGATCTAACACTCATTATCGGTGATCTCGTATACAACGGAGGACAACTCGGATATTACTTTTATAAAAGGCCAATAGGTTATGGGGCTATTATGAAAGAACAATTTATTCGCGGTGTAGGCTTAAATATGGGAGGGCTATCCTTTTATGCTGGTTCATCTGACAGTGACAATAGCCTTTTTAAATTATACGGTTCCTTTGCACTTAGCTTGGGTGATCTCGGAAGCTTAAAACCCATGGCAGATGTTACTCTTGGTGGTTTCAATACCGATTGGAATACGGGAATAGAAATTGGACTTACGCCCATAAAAGATCTTGCCGTAAATGGTGCCTTAGGACTCAGGCAGAATAATGGCAACAAATTAACCACAACGGTACTTATTGAGCCTGCATTTTCAATGGGATCAGCAAGCCTTGCTTTAACCTACTTCCAAGCCTTTTTTGATGATGCTGAAAAATCAAACTATGATGTTCCTGAAGAAGTTTTTGTATATGTTGAACCAGGGGTTGCGGCTAATGATCTTCTCGCCTTTGGACTTCCGCTAGAATGGCATGACCCTGATCTTGATGTAAATACAGACGCTTTTTTTACTGTTGTACCAACAGCATACATCTACCCCGCAGAAAATGTCGAGTGGTGGATATGGACACAATACATTGCCTTTACAGAAGGCAACAATGACCCCGCTTTTGCCGCAGGTTCAGAAATTATTGTTAGCTTCTAAGTTCTAAAAATACATTTCAAAAAAAAGCCTTCTCATAGGAGAGGGCTTTTTTTATGCTTTTTTATTCCGCTAAATCAAAAAAGAAGTCCTTAAGGGAACTTAACTTCTCTTAATCTGACTCCTTTCTCTCTTTTATTCTAATTTTACTTCTATCAGAACTCTTTTCTTTTTAGGAGGCCATCATGTCACTTACCCCTTCCACCATGTTAGCATTAGGGACTTCGGCTCCCGCTTTTAGCTTACCCGATACAGAGGGAAACCAAGTTACCCTTGAATCTTTTAAAGGAAACAAAGGCTTACTAGTACTTTTCATTTGCAATCACTGCCCTTATGTTATCCATATCCGAGAGGAGCTCGCTAAACTTGGTATAGAATACCAAAAAAAAGGAATCGGTATCTGTGCGATTAACTCCAACGATGTCAGCACGCACCCCGATGACAGTCCTGATAAAATGAAAGATGAAGTTCAATCTGCAGGCTACACTTTTCCCTATTTATATGATGAATCCCAAGCCGTTGCCCATAGTTATAAAGCAGCTTGCACACCCGATATCTTTTTATTTGATGCACAACAAAAACTTATTTATCGAGGTCAAATAGATGATAGCCGACCAGGTACGGGGATTCCTGTTTCAGGAAGGGATTTAAGAGAAGCTCTTGACGCATTACTCAACAACCAACCTATTTCAGAAATTCAAAAACCCAGTATTGGTTGCAATATCAAATGGAAAGCGGGGAATGAACCCTAAGTAATAAAAGTTCTTTATACCTAATATTTAATTTGGTTAACTAATTCTTTTGTATAACCATTTCCATGTACAAAAGAATACGGCTTAGAATTCATCACATATTGTTCGTCTTTATGTTTAATCACCTTTATTCTTTCTCCCGTTTCTAAACGATGCCCTTCTGTAAAGGTAGAGTAAAGACAAAGAAACAACTGATCGATACATGCATAATTTTGTAAGCGAATCCATTTATTGAAAAATAATTGATCTAAGCATCCATCATGTATTTTAACCGTGTCACAAAATTGATGTAACCTATATACAAAGTCCTTGAGTGCCTTACCTTTTGCCGCAAAGCAACCCACATTATAAATGGTTAAAGGAAGGAGATTTTTAAAAAACTCTGATTTTTCGATAAACTGCCAAAAACTAGCTTGATGATGTTTTAACTGTTCTGAACAAACAAAGACGTCCGCCCCTAAAGAATCTAAATCCACTAAGGGCGCTTGCAAAACCACATCACAACAATCAGTCCATACATACCAGTTATCCTCTCCCAAATCCTCAATCACCTTTTCCACAGGAAACAACCGTTTAACCACCCCTGGCCATTTTTCATCTTGTTTATAGACGATAAAATCATCGGGGACTTCAAAGCAGTCTTCATACATAATAACCACAGGAAGACAATCCCCCTTGTTTTTGGCCACGGAGTCCACCCAACGTTCCACACCCTTAGAATAACTACAACTAGTAAGGATAAATGTTTTATTTTTCATGGTTTTCTTCAGCTTTTAACTCTATTTTCATACAAAACTCATTTTAAATCAACCCTTCCTTTTTATAAGCTTTTATTTTCTACCGAAAACCCCCTCATTTTTCCTTAAACTAAAACTAAATTTGGCTCTCATGAAGAACCCACAAAAGAACCAAGGAAAAAGACGTTCCAAGTCACTATTATTGCTTCTCCTTTTTGCCTTGATCTTTTTGTTCCTATGGCTCATGAATCAATGCGAAAAACCAAAGAATAATCAGTCTCCCCCATTCTCTGCCCCTGACAGCCTCATCGTCAAAACCGATACTTTTATCACACCAGATTCTATCATACCGACAAAAGACACCCTTCCTCAAAAAGACAGTCTCCCCCCAAAACCTATTATCAAAAAAAAGAAAGTGTCTCGTGATACATCAAAAGACCATGGCGATTATGGCTTGATTATTAAAGACAGTGCAAAAAATGAATTGCCGTTTATTGATTCTCTCTATGTATACGCGACCCCCTGGGGAGGGCGACACTTTGACTCCGTCACAGTGAGCCTCCATTGCCGAGAAGATTGTTTAATCATGTATTCACTCTCAGACAGTTTACACCTCAAAACTTACAACCAACCCTTTACCCTCACCAGAAATACAAACTTGTGGTTATCAGGGATCAATGAATCAGGAGAAAAAACCAGACCTATTAAAATCCCCTACATCATCAAAAAAGACCCAGGAAAATGCACCAATAACATGTTACCCATTATTTATAAGGATCTCTCTTTTTGCATTGATATATATGAATGGCCTAATCAAGAAGGCAGTAAACCTTTAGTTAGTATCAATCAAAAAGAGGCTAGTAATAAGTGTGAATCTATTGGAAAAAGACTCTGTACCACCCATGAATGGGAAACAAGCTGTTCGGGTCTCAAAAAAAACACTTACCCCTATGGAAAAAAATACAATGAAAACTACTGCCCTGCTAAAGAGGCTTTTTCCAGTCGCTCAGGCCGATTCCCCGCATGTAGAAGTTATTTTGGACTTTATGATTTAACAGGAAATGTATGGGAATGGACAGGAACCCCTTCAAAAAAGAAAGAAGGGTTTTTTATGGTTGCAGGAGGCACTTGGAACAGCGGCAATAATGCCACTTGTCAAGAAAAGAAGTATAGCTTTTACCCAGATAACCAATATTTATTTGTAGGTTTCAGATGCTGTAAAACTCTGGAATAAATTATTATGGATGAACGAGAAGAATATAATCACGCAATAAACAAAACCACTGGGGTGAGTTTAGCAACAAACTTGGGCCTTACTCTTCTCAAGTTAATCTTTGGCTTTATGACCCATTCCCTCTCGCTTATTTCCGATGGTCTGCACTCCCTTTCCGATATTCTCACAGATTTAATTGTTTGGTTAGGTGCTAAATTAGGAAACAAACCTGCCGATGGAAGTCACCATTTTGGCCATGGAAAATTTGAAACCTTTGCTGAAATCATCTTATCTTTTTTTATTATTGGCCCCGCCGCTTCTATCGTCTGGTACGCTCTCACTTCTATTTACAATCAAGAGACCTCTCACTTCCATTGGAGTGTGGTATTAATAGCTCTTTTATCTGTCATTATTAAAGAGGCTTTATATAGGTGGAGTCGCAATATTGCCGCCAGTGTCAACTCTCAAGTTCTTTTAGTAAATGCTTGGCATCATCGCACAGATGCACTCTCCTCTTTAATTGTGGTATTTGGCACCGTGTTTATTTATTTCGAAGTCCCTTATGCCGATTCTATCACAGGTATTATTATTGGTTTATTGATTTCTGTCACAGGTATCAAGTTCTTAAAGCGAGGACTCCTTGAGCTCTCCGAATCCACTCCAGGAAAGGACATCGAGAAGACCGTGTATTCAATATTAGAACAAACAAAAACAGTCCTCTCCTTCCATCAAGTTCGAATCAGAAAATTAGGTTCCCATTTACTGATGGATATGCATATAATGGTAGATGAAGATTTAAACATAAAAGAAGCCCATGATATTGCCACAGAAGTTGAATTAAAAATAAAGAATAAAATAGGATACAACACCACAAACGTCTTGATCCACATCGAACCTTTTACCCATGATCATGAAGATTTATAATTATTATGCCTAAAGTTATCAAAACATCCTCAACACCCAATCCACAGGCCATTAAGTTTCACATGGACTGCAAGGTCATCCGCTCAGGCTCCCGCTCTTTTGTTAATCATGAACAAGCGAAAGAAGACCCTATCGCCAAAGCTCTTTTTGATATCAAAGAAGTGACTTCTGTATTTTATATTAATGAAGTCGTTACCATCAATAAAGAGAAAGAGGCCGATTGGAATGAACTCATTCCACTTGTCGCTGATATACTTGAAGAAAAGCTTGTTTCAACTATCGAAGGA
>CAZLBO010000037.1:0-12731 GCA_964557725.1 uncultured Bifidobacteriales bacterium
GAAAGGTAACGTAGTGTTGTCCCACGGCATTTTGACTTTGGGGAATTCTATAATTCTCCTCTTCACCATTGTAAATCTCTCGATTCACTGTTTTTATGACATCGGAAATGGATAAGGTTTTTCCTACTACTTCTAAGGAAACGAGATGCTCTTGTAATTGACTGATGTAATTAAGAACGGCTGGTTTTTTGAAAATTTCGAGATTACTTTTGTATAGGTCGATATCCTCAAGGATTTCCTCATAAAAAGCCTCGCCGTTATTATCCACTTCTTCTTCTATTGCACTCTCAAATGTACTGAGAGTTTTTCGTGTCCCTTCTTTAGAATCAGAAAGAGATTTTAAAAGAGAAGGTTTAATTGCTGGGTATTTATTTTTTATGGAATTTTTAAAGGGTTCGATTCCTTCTTTAGTCGCGGGTGTTTCAAGTACTAAATAGGTACCGTAAGTCCCTGCTAAGTGATGGTTCATTACTTTATCTGCAATGCGAATGGGGTGATCGGGTTCGAACCAACGGGTGGGGTTATCATTGATTACAATTTTGGTGATGCCGTAGATAGACACTCCCATGGCAAAAAGAGAAAATAAAACCACCTTCCAAGGGTGATGATAAGAAAGCTTTTGGGAAAAGGTGAGGAATCGGCTCATCATATTTTTTTTGGTCACGGAATTTGGCTGTGCGCCAAAGTTTTCTAATGATTTTTCTGAAAGTAACATGATATAGGTAGGGATAAAAAGAATCGTCCAAATCCAAGCCATAAGGACACCAAAGGCAACAAAAATACCAAAGGTTTGCACGGGAGGAATAGGAGTAAAGGCGAGAGAGGCAAATCCTACCACAGTCGTGGCAGAAGTGTAGAACATGGGTTTAAATAAATGCTTCATTACATGTTCAATTGTCTTTTTTCGATCACGGGTTTTTTGATATTCATCAAAAAAGTCAGAGAGAATATGTACGGCA
Organism: uncultured Bifidobacteriales bacterium; assembly: GCA_964557725.1. Classification (GTDB taxonomy): domain Bacteria; phylum Fibrobacterota; class Fibrobacteria; order UBA11236; family JADFYW01; genus CAZLBO01. Next base: position 960 of record CAZLBO010000037.1, read on the forward strand.
TCTAAAACGGCAATGGGCATAATAAATATGGGAATCATGGAACTCATAATATGGATGGTGTTTCCTGTCACAACAAGTAATCCCATGGTGATGATCACGGCTATCATGGCTACAATAAGAGGGGAGAGAACAAGAACAAGCTTTTTAAAAAAGAGTAGCATCAAAACTAAGATCACTGCCATAGCCAGTGGAGCCGCTACTGCCATTTGTTTAAACATCTCTACACCAAAGACATCTTCTGCAACGGGTAAACCTGCAATGTGAAAAGTATCGCCGTTTCCTCCCATCGTTTTGATTTTCTTTTGTAGGGCGGTGTATATTTTATAGCTCACGTCTTTAGAGGTAATGGGTAAGCTGATCGCAAGAGCTTTTTCGTCATGGGAGAACATAAGTTCTTTTACAAAAGGCAAGCGTTGTACTTTTTCCTTTAGTCTATCTAGTTGGGCTTGATTAGTTGGGACAGAATCCATCAACCAATCAAAGCGTACGGTTCCCGGTCCATCTTGCTCGATGTTATCAATGGTTGAGGGGGCCATTAAATCAAGGGTAACAACTCCTGCATGGTTTCCTTCTTTATCCTTCCAGACAAGTGTTTTGGCAAATTGTGTGAGTTCTTCAATTTTTGTAAGTGTCTTGGTATTATAGATGCCTTGGGGGTGTTCTAAGTTGACGACCCCTACACCTATAATTTCATGAAGGTTCATTAACTTTTTCATTTTTTCATGAAAGACCCGTGCGGGTTCGTCGTGGGGTAACATGTTTTCAGGATCAGTATCTACTTTTAAGGGGTGTAGGGCAGAAAATGTATTAGGCCATAAGCTGGGGAGTGTGGCTAAACTGAGAAAGAGAAAGGTAATGAGCAACATAAGACTCAGTACGGATTTTGGTGAGTTTACCGAGAAGGCTATCGTTTTGTTTTGAAATTTATTTAAGAGTTTGATCATGCTTCAATACCGTTGGATTAGTGTAAATTCTTCGTTTAGAATATAAGTATATAATTATATTCTAAATCGTCAAGTGAAAAAGTTTATTGAAAAGAAAGCGTTTTGCCAAATTGTCTCTAAAATGACAAAATTACAATATCACAGGGGTTGAAACCTTTAGGCTCGATAAAAAAGACGGAAAAATGGTTTTATTTCAGAAGTAGAAGGGTGGCACTTCCCTTGCTCAAGTAATGGATAGAGTTAACAAGGGAGGAAAAGATGACTCAATTTTACTTTTCAGAACCAGAAGAACCAGAAGAAACAGAAAATGTGGAAAAAACTGATGAAACAGAAAGCTTGGGAGCTTATTTTTCTCATGAACATTATGAGGATACCATGCAGGCAAATCAGATTGAAAAAACTCCTTCAGTTCAAAATGAAGATGATTTGACCATTTATGAAGACTAAAACTAGCTGATAAAAAGGTTTGGAGGTGTTTGTTCGTTTGAAAACGAGCACCTTTAGGGCTTTTATGGTTTAAATTCTGTTTTTACTAGAAAATTCTTTATGTCGGGATCTGTTTTCTAAAAAACTTCTTATCTTAAGGGAGGGTATGGTTTAACGGAAAAATAGGTCGTAGAAGTACTTATGGGCTTTGTAGTAAAAATAATCTCTCACATTTCTGCAGAACTCAGGTTTATTTTCGCTAAGTGGCTAGGGATTAGCTTATTACTAGGGCTTTTTTTGTGTTCTCCAAATATGGGGTGGAGTCAATCGGCTTATTCTTCTTTTGATGAAGCAGGTTATACACAACCACTCGTCACGCTGTTGGGTAGCTTGATGAATTCTAGTTGGTACCAATCTTCTCGAATCGGTAAGGACTTTGGATTTCAAGTTAGCTTACCAATAACTTTAGCTTACCTTTCGAGTGAAGATTATTTTTATACGACGAAACAGCCAAGAAGTAACTGCTCCTTTGCTCGTGCAAATAACTCGAATGTCCTTTGTGACTTACCTGATTTTGCCTCTTATGAAGTTCCCACTATTTTTGGACCGAGTGCGGGCGATGTTATTTTTACTTATTACCATTTACAGACTAATGGAGAGCCTGGCAGTGGAACCATTAGAGAAACAACGGCTGGCGATGGGTTAAATGAGTTGAGCTTGATGAAGCTGGCTCCTTTTTTTATTCCTCAAGTAGGATTCTCTATGGGGTACACGGAGTTAAAACTTCGCTATATTTATCTTCCCTTAGGTGTAATTAATACCTCGGCTCATTTTTCTGGAGTTGGTTTGCAGCACGATTTATCTTCTTATTTAAAAGAAATTCCTTTTTCATTGAGTATTGCTTCATCCCTTAGTTTTTGGTCGTTGGAGTTAACACCTAGTGGTTACACAGGTGCTTTGGAAATGTCTGGTTTAGCGACAACAACAGGCTTAGTGGTAGGTAAACAATGGGGATTATGGGAGGTCTTTACCGAAATAGGTTGGGAAACCTCAGGGATGCACTTGGGTGGCCGAATAGTCGATGAAGAGGATCCACTGGATATTGATGAACCAAATTTAGATGTATCGGGACGAAACGGTTTTCGATTGGCGTTGAATGTAGCGGTTCATATGGGTTATCATCCTGTGGTAGGTCAAAGTTTTGGTTCCCAATTGGGGCAACAGTTTAATGTATTGATATTTAAAAAGGAGGGTGAAAAATGAAATTCACTAAACAATTATTAAAGGGCGCTTTTTGCCTGTTCATTTTATTTTTTGTGGGTTGTGCAGAAAACCCCCTTGTTCCCGATTTGAATGAAGGAGATACCAATGCACTTAATCCAGGTGGTAAGGATAAGAATGAGGGAAGCCTTACTGCTAATAATGATATAGATGGGGATGGCATTCCCAACAATCAGGATAATGACATTGATGGCGATGGTATTCTTAATATTAATGATAAAGATATAGATGGGGATGATATTCTCAATATTAATGACAATGATATTGATGGAGACGGAGTAGCCAATGAAAGTGATAGTGATATTGATGGCGATGGGGTGGCTAATATTGATGATAAAGATATAGATGGCGATGGCATTCTTAATGTGAATGATATAGATATAGATGGAGATGGAATCATCAATGTTGCCGATTTGGATTTGGATGGGGATGGCATTCCCAATGAAAGAGATAGCGATATAGATGGAGATGGTATTACGAACTTGGTTGATCTTGATATTGATGGGGACGGTGTAGGAAATGGCGTTGATCCTGATGTGGATGGGGATGGAATAACTAATGGGAGCGACCCTGATGTAGATGGGGATGGAGTGGTGAATGCAAATGATAGCACCATTCAGGGGAATGTCGATTCTGGTTCATCTGGCCCTGCAGCCACCATGACTCACAATGAGTCTTTTGAGATGAATATTGATGGAATGGGAACTTTTACAGGAGAAGAATACGTGGACTTCGTCGATATTCGTCAACAGTTAGAGGATGATGATATTGATTTACCTTCTGCAGAAATTCAAAGTATTTCTATTAAGGGAGATACCTCCTCTTATGCTTTTTTCGAAAAGTATGCAGATTATGAATATGAAATGGTGGTGAGTTACTCGCTTCCAGGGAGTTCAGAACAAAAAGTATTTTTACGCACAGCCCCTTTTGGAGGAACAACATTTGCCCCAGAAAAATTAGGTGGACTTAAAACGGGAGTGGTTCTCAATCAATCTCTGTTTGTCGATCCCACAAATTGGACGGTCTTTTCTCAATTATTTAAGAATACAACTAATGCAGGGGCGACCTTACATTTTGAGTATGTGGTAAAGGGAGAGATAGACCCTGCCGATTATGGAAAGTTAAAAATGAACTTTTCAGTGGATGTTTCTAGTACCGGTGGGTTATAGGCCATTTTCATTTATTTTAAATTTAAAAAGGTTAAGTATGAATAGTTTGTTATCGAGAGTTAGTCTTTTAAAGTTAAGATTACTTTTTTTGTTGGGTTTAGGCATTTTTGGAGGGGTTCAGAGCTATGGACAAAATATTGCTTTTGCCATGCATACTGTACATAAAGGCACACTTAAAATAACGGCACAGTTAACCGCACAAACAGGAAATTACCCTACCACAGCAAGTTTGGAAGTAAACAACAATGGCAAATGGACAGAAGTTGCCATGGCTACAGTTATTAAACCAGGGTGGACGGCTCCTTTTAAAGTCACGAATTGGGATCAGACAAAAGATATTGACTATCGAGTGGTTTACAATGGGAGCAATTGGGCTGGAGTCATTCGGAAAGACCCTGTGGATAAGGATGTAATTATTGTTGCCGCTTTTACAGGAAATGATAATGGTTCCGCTCAAGGGGGTAATCTTTCTAAAGGTGATATTATAAATAACATGATAGTACATTCTCCTGATCTTTTAGTTTTTACAGGGGATCAAGTATACCCTCATAGTAACCACCTTAGACATTGGCTCACATTTGGAAAAACCTTTGGTGAACTTTTTAGAGATATTCCTGTAGTTAGTCTTCCTGATGATCATGATGTAGGTCAAGGGAACTTGTTTGGTGAAGGGGGAATTAAGGCCAGTGGAGTAAATGGTTATAATAAAGGGGGGTATAAAAATAGTGCGGCTTATGTTAAAGAAGTAGAGCGCGCTCAAACTAGTCATTTACCCGACCCCTTTGATCCTACACCTGTTGCTCAAGGCATAGGAGTGTATTATACCGATCTTACTGTTGGTGGAATTAATTTCGCTATTATTGAAGACCGAAAATTTAAAACAGGAGCAGAGGGTGTTGTCCCTGATTCTATGTGGACTGCTAGTGGTCGTCCCGATCACATTAAGCTAAACACTCCAGGTTATACCCCTGCTGTAGTGGATGTTCCTTCTGCCATATTGCTCGGTCAAAGACAGTTAAATTTCTTAGATGTTTGGGCGCAGGATTGGACGGGTGGAGTCGAAATGAAATCAGTACTTTCTGCGACGATCTTTGCAAGCTCTGCCACTCATCACAAAAGTGATGGGGAATTAATCGGTGATCTCGATTCTAATGGTTGGCCTCAAACAGGGCGCAATAAGGCCTTAAAATTGATTCGCAAAGCCTTTGCAAACATGATAGGGGGAGACCAACACTTGGCATCTATGATACATCATGGAGTGGATGAATGGGGAGACGCTGGTTACTCATTATGTGTCCCTTCAATTGCTAATTATTATTCACGTTCTTGGTTTCCCGATTCGGTGGGAGGAGATAGACAGCCCGGTATGCCTACATACATTGGTTCAGTTGTTCCGAAACCAGGTGGCCTAGTAGGCACGGTTTCTCATGCTATAACAGGTAATTATCACGATGGTTTTGGAAATAAAATAACAGTTTGGGCTGTGGGTAACCCTGAAGACCAAGGTAGAACACCTGTAAAATTACTCAAATGGTCTCCTGGTTATGGAATTGTAAAGTATGATAAAAAAAATCGCAAAATCACGATGGAAAACTGGCCAAGAAATGCTGACCCTACTAAAGATGCACAATATGAAGGTTGGCCTTTAACGGTGACTCAAGAAGATAATTACGGACGAAAGGCAAGTCATTACCTACCTACATTAAGTATTAACACGACGAATCCTGTGGTTCAAGTGATTAATGAACAGACCAAAGAAGTTGTCTATACATTGAGAATTAGCGGAAATACTTTTAGACCTAAAGTTTTTCAACCAGGAACATACACAGTAAAAGTAGGGGAGATTGAAAGTCCTAGCAAAAGTACGGTTTTAACAAAAGTCACGGCTTTAAACCCCAGTGTGGATAGTACACTTGTTGTTCGTGTAACGGGAACTTCAATCCGTCCAAATAAGAAGATGAAATCACTTAAGAACAAGACTCAAATTACTTGGAATAAGAGTTTAAAAAAAGTGACTGTTGTGGCTCCAAATAAGCTTGATTATTCAATTGAAATTGTAAATGCAAAAGGTGTTGTTAAGATGAGCCGAAAGCTTAAGGGCCCTGGGTTATTTAAAATGTCTATTCCTCATTTAAAATCAGGGCTTTATGTTGTACGCGTAACATCGAAACAATCTAATGTTCAAAAGAAATTAACGGTGACTCAATAGGGCTTAAAACCCCATTGAGTTTTTAAAATTCACTAAACAAATGATTAACCCTAAGAGAACTTTTTATAGTTCTCTTCAAACATCTGAGCTAATTTTTTACAAGTTTTATTGAAGGATTCTTTGTCTTCCCATGTATTAATGGGGTTTAATAGATGAGAATCTACTTCGGGGACAGATTGAGGAACGGCTAAATCAAAGATAGGCATGTTTTTGTATTCCACCTCATTTAACTTTCCATCAATAATCGCAGAAATAATCTTACGAGTAATAGGCAGTGACATTCGCTTTCCTACTCCGTAACCTCCTCCGCTCCAACCTGTGTTGACTAACCAAACCCTTGCGTTATGAGTGTCCATTTTTTGTCCGAGAAGCTTAGCGTAAACCAGTGGATGCTGTGTTAAAAAAGGCCCACCAAAACAAGCAGAAAAAGTAGCTTGTGGTTCGGTAATCCCTCTTTCTGTTCCTGCTACTTTTGCAGTGTAACCAGAAATAAAATGAACCATGGCTTGCTCACGGGTCAACAAGGATACAGGGGGTAAAACACCAAATGCATCACAAGTTAAAAAGACGATATGATTGGGGTGTCCGCCGACAGAAAGAGGAGAAACACGATTTTCAATATGATGAATAGGGTAGGAAACTCGGCCATTTTCTGTTTTTGAAGTATTAAAGTAATCCACCTTTTTACTAGAAGAGTCAATGGCTACATTTTCTAACAAGGCATTGCGCTTGATGGCATTAAAAATATCAGGTTCTGTATTGGGGTCTAAATTAATGGTTTTTGCGTAGCATCCTCCTTCAAAGTTAAAAATACCGTTATCGTCCCAACCATGTTCATCATCTCCAATTAAGGCGCGGTTTGGATCGGTCGAAAGAGTTGTTTTACCTGTGCCAGATAGGCCAAAAAAGAGTGCGGTGTCGCCATTGGTTCCTTTATTGGCAGAGCAATGCATCGAAAGAATGTTTTTGAGAGGGAGGAGGTAATGCATCATAGAAAAAATGCCTTTTTTCATTTCTCCACCGTAGGAGGTTCCCCCGATAATTGCTAATCGTTTTTCAATATTAAAAACCACAAAGACTTCGGAGTTTAAACCGTGATCTTTCCACTTCTTATCTGTGACTCCACTGGCATTGATAATCGTGAAGTCAGGGGCGAAATCTTTTAATTCTTGTTCTGAAGGACGAATAAACATGTTTTTGCAGAAATGGGACTGCCAAGCAAGTTGGGAGATAACACGTACAGAAAGTCGGGTCGATTGATTGGCTCCACAAAAGGCATCTGTAAGGTAAATATCTTTTCCGTTTATCTCTTGAGTGACTAAGTCATAGAGTTTTTCAAAAATTTCTGGTTTTATTTTTTGGTTAACAGAACCCCACCATATGTTTTGATCAGAAGGAGATTGGCTGACAATAAATTTATCCTTAGGAGAACGGCCAGTAAACCTTCCGGTATCTACAGAGAGGGTTCCATTAGCTGTTTCGGTACATTCTTGGTTATTCGTCTCATGTTGATAGAGCTGATCATAGCTGAGATTATGATAAATCTTTCCTAAATTTTCTAACCCTTTTAATTGAACGTCGATTTTTTTTTCTTCGATTGTCATTAATTGCTCCCCTTTTTAACAGTTGTTTATTCTATCTACAAAATAAAGTAGTTGGAACTAGTATGGTATCATTTCTGCTAAAAAAGCAATGGTCATTTTGGCAGAGACGAGACTTTTTGTCAAAAAATGATTTTAGAATTTTAACTTTGAAGTGACCCATTTTAGGGGAAGTAGCATCGAAACTTTTTGCTGATAATTTTGATACTCCTCTCCAAATTCGAAAAGAATTTTTCTTTCTTCAAGAGTCGCACCAATGTATAAATAGAAGGTAAGAATGACGTTGGTGATAAGGGTCGCAAGGTGAACTTCTGTTGAATAGCTCCAAATTAAAATAAGGCTAGCCAAGTACCAAGGGTGTCGTGTTAAACTGAGGATTCCTGAAACGTGTACTCCGCCTTCTTTTGATAAAACAAAATGAGAATTTCCTGATTTTAATTGCCTGAGTCCAAGAAATTGCTTTATGTCGTATTGCTTGGCACCAAGGTAAAAGAGTAGAATGGCTAAAAATAAAAGGCTTGTCTGAATCAGGATAAAATAACTTTGCCAAGAAAAGAGCAAAGGGCTGTTAAAGTGTCGGCTGTAATGAAGGGGAAAGAGAAGGGTTAAAAGGGCTAATAAGTTGTAAAAAAGACGATAAAATTTATAGTTCTCCTTCCATATCTTCTCAAAATAACGGTTAATGGTTAATGAGGCCATAGCACTATGAAGGACGCACCAAATAATCCACAAGAGGGTTAAGTATAGATAGTTGATGTTAGCCTCCTTGGGTGATTTCTAAAAATAGATATTTACTTGTTTTCATCTTCTCTCAAGTGCCATTTATTGACTAAAGGTAACTTCGACTTCATAGAGTTAAAGTTACAAGAAAAAATCTGCTTATTCAGGTGTTTTTTATCTTCTCAAAAAGGGATTAATGTTTATCTTTGGTCGCCGTATGACGGAATATATAATCATAGGTATTTTTACCCTACTAGGGACTGTTTTTGTTGGCGGTGCCCTGATCACTTCAAAACTGATCTCTTACAAATCCCCCGATGTTGGCGATAAGCACGAACCTTATGAATGTGGTGAGAAGATTATCGGCCCTGCACATATTCAGTTTAATGTGGGATACTATCTATTTGCATTACTATTTTTGATTTTTGATATCGAATCTCTTTTTCTCTTTCCTGCCATGCGTATTTTTAAAGATGCGGTCAATGGTGTTATCGTGGGGCTTTCTACTCAAGTCTTATTTGTCGAAGTCTTTGTGTTTATCACTATTTTGTTATTAGGCTTGGCCTTTGCTTGGAGAAAGGGAGTACTGAAATGGGAATAAATAAATGAGTTTATTAGAAAAATTACCCCCGATTATAGATCCTCTTCCCGGTGGAAAAGGAGTTGTCAATGCGGTTGATTTTATCACTAACTGGGCTCGCAGAAATTCTCTTTGGCCGTTAGTTTATGGAACGTCTTGCTGTGCGATTGAAATGATGGCGACAGGAGCTTCCAAGCATGACTGGTCTCGATTTGGCGTAGAAGTGGCAAGGGCGACTCCTCGACAAGCAGATCTTATTATATTGGCTGGGACAATTGTCGAAAAAATGGCTCCTCGTTTAAAAATTCTTTATGACCAAATGCCTAGCCCTAAGTATGTGATTGCTATGGGAGCTTGTACTATTTCAGGTGGGCCATTCTATTATGATAGTTATGCAGTCGTTAAGGGAGCGGATAGAATAATACCTGTGGATATTTTTATACCAGGCTGCCCTCCAAGGCCAGAAGCGCTACTCTACGGCATCATGCAGTTACAGGAACTCATTAAAAAAGAAAGTTTTAGAAACCCACGCCTTCCAAACCCTATTAATACCCTTCCTATTAGTGATTTGCATACTCTTGCAGATAAGCAGTGGAAAGTGACGGAAGTGGAGAAACAGGCCACTTTAAAAGAGACACAAGTAAAATTTAAAGAAGAAAATCCCAAATATAAAGGGCACAGCTACACCAATAAACCTAAGGAAGACCTCCCAGCCATAAAGCGGGAAGCTCCCGAGGCAACTCCTGGGCTGTCCAATGTAGAATTGTATCACACGGTCAAAGCACACTTCCCTGAAATTAAAATTTTTGAAATGGAAGAAGTGACGGATGAGTCTCTTTCTGCAAAAGGAACAGATTACATTCTGGACTTAGATGTTGCCGAAGACCAATACCTTTCAGTGGTAAATTGGTTAAAAAATAACAGTAAGCTCTCCATGGATTATTGCTGTTTTTTGACAGCCGTGGACTGGAACCCGAGCTTTGATGTGGTGTTACAGCTTTTGTCTACAGAACATGGACATAAAATAAGTGTGCGTTGCCGTATTGAAGATAGAGAAAACCCCAGTTTACCGACTTTGTCACAAATCTACAGAACCACAGAATGGCATGAAAGAGAAGTTTATGATCTTTTTGGGATAACATTTACAGGACACCCCGATATGCGTCGTATTTTTCTGAATGAATTAGAGACGGAATTTGTGGGTTATCCTTTGAGAAAAGACTGGGAAGATCCTTCTCGTGTGATCAAGAGGCCTTATTAATGATACTAGAAAAAGTACAACGGCCACCAGGGTTTAGTGACACGGACGCAGAGTCCTCCACAAATGAAGAATATTACATCAACATGGGTCCACAGCACCCTAGTACTCACGGTGTTTTGCGATTAGTGGTTAAGTTGGATGGCGAAAACGTTTTAAAAGTCGTGCCACATTTAGGCTATATTCATCGTTCCATTGAAAAAATGGGAGAGAGTGAGTCTTGCTTGCAATACATTCACCTTTCCGATAGAATGGATTACCTCAGCAGTCACATGAACAATTTAGGCGTTTGCCTGACCATTGAAAAGGCCGCAGGTGTTGGAGTCCCCGAACGGGGAGAATACATCCGTGTGATTGTTTGTGAACTTCAGAGAATTCAGTCCCACCTCCTTTGGTGGGGGGTTTTAGGCATGGATATGGGAGCGATAACCGCTTTTTTATACGGCTTTAAAGAACGAGAATTGATTACAGAGCTTTTTGAAAGAATGTGCGGAGCCCGATTAACCATGAATTACTTTCGCCCTGGGGGAAGTTATTCTGATGTACACGAAGCTTTTATACCCGATGTAAAACATGTCATAGAAGAAATGAAGCGAACGGTAGATGAAATGGATACCTTGTTAACAGGTAATATTATTTTACAAGAACGCACGAAAGGGATTGGTATCCTCACAAAAGAAAAAGCTATTCAATATGGCTGTTCAGGCCCTGTGGCCAGAGCTTCTGGAGTGAATTATGATGTACGCAAAAACGACACCTATTCTATTTACAACCAATTTGATTTTAACGTTCCTGTCTACAAAAATGGAGACAGTTATGATCGTTATGTGGTTCGCATTGATGAAATTCGTGAATCCATTAAAATTTTAGAACAGGCAATTGCCAAATTCCCCGAAGGGCCGCATCGTTGCAAACCAAAACCTACTTATAAATTGAGCAAAGGTTCTCATTATGCTGCGGTAGAAACGGCTCGTGGATTATTTGGAACTTATATGGTTTCACTAGGAAAAAGCGATAAGCCTTACAGAGTTAAAACCCGATCCCCTAACTTCTCTAACCTCAGTGCAATTAATGAAATGGTTCAGGGGCATAAGATTGGAGATTTAGTGGCGATTTTATCCACATTAGATTTAGTGATTCCCGATATTGATCGGTAATAGAAATTAACAGAGAAAATTAACAAAGAGACTGAGACAACTTGAATTCTGATTTAGCTACAAAATACCCCCTTAACAATGCCATTGCAGATGGAATTCGTGGGCTGATCCCCGATCCCACTTTAGGAACCGTGGCTGTGTATGTGGTGGGCGTGTTGTCACTTATTGGTTTTGTTTCTGTCAGTGCCTTTTTTCTTATTTGGTTAGAGAGAAAGGTCTGTGCTCATTTTCAAGCGAGGATAGGCCCTATGCGAGTGGGCTTTCATGGGGCATTACAAACGATTGCGGATGCTTTAAAGCTACTTCTTAAAGAGGGGTTGATGCCACGGGGAGCCGATAAGTTTTTATTTATTCTTGCTCCTTTATTGCCCATGTCGGCTACCTTTTTGATTATCTGTGTGCTTCACTTTGATCACAATCTTCAATT